>NZ_WKEE01000041.1:0-49816 GCF_021605635.1 Stenotrophomonas sp. PA-6-5C | reverse complement strand
ATAATGTAATTTATCACATGTTACTAAACGATCAGAGAATATATATGCCTTTATCTTTTTTTTTTTTTTTAAAAGAAAAAGACGGAATACGATATAAAGGGATCTGTCTGGGGGGCTGGGAGATGTGTAAAAGAGACACCCAAAACCCCACCCCGCCCCGCCTCTGACAGTTTCCGGGTGCGTCCAACCACGGAAAAGAAAAAAGAAAAGCAAAAAAGCAAAAGCGGGTCGCTCGCTGCGCTCGCTCTGTGTCGACCAAGGTCGACACCTACCAACAGCCGCGCGTCCCAACAACCGCCGTTACCAACAGCCACGCGAACCTGTCGAAGGCGGGGTACTGTGGGTTTGCGGGGTGTGAGCCGCATGGGCCCGAGGCATGCCTCGGGCGGGTTGGGCAGGACGCCCAACCCCGGTCTTGCCGTGTGCGCAGGACTGCGCACACGAGCAAGCGGCGACCAAGCCTACAAGGACGTACTTGCGGCGTCCCCGCAAACCCACAGTACCCCGCCATCCCACAGAATGCCGCTGTTGCGGTTGCGGTTGCTGTGGCTGTTGCCTCTGCAGGTGCAGGGCTGCAAGCCCTGCCGAAAATCCTCTTACCCCGCCATCAACGCTTCGATCTCGCCGGCGCTGCGCTCAAGGCCTTCGGTCAACACCCTATGCCCGTCGTCGGTAATCAGCACGTCATCTTCGGTACGGATGCCGATGCCGCGCCAGCGCGGTTCCACCGTCGTGTCGTCCACGCCGATGTACAGCCCCGGCTCGATGGTGAATGCCATGCCCGGCTCCAGCAGGCGCGAATCGCCGGCCAAGCGGTAATCGCCTACGTCGTGCACATCCAGCCCGATCCAGTGCCCGGTCTTGTGCCGGTAGAAACGCTGGTACAACCCTTCGGCAAGATTCTTTTCCAGCGCGCCCTTCAACAGGCCCAGCTGCAGCAACCCCTCGGTGAGGGTCTGTACCGCCGCCAGATGGCCCATTTCGTACGCTACGCCCGGTTTGGCCTGGGCCAGTGCCGCCGCCTGCGCCGCGCCCACCAGATCATGCAGCGCGCGCTGCTCGGCGCTGAAACGACCGTTGACCGGGAACGTACGGGTGATGTCACTGGCGTAGCCGCGGAACTCGGCACCGGCATCAATCAACACCAGTTCACCGTCGCGCGAACGCGCGTTGTTGTCGCGGTAATGCAGGATGCAGGCGTTGCGGCCGGCACCGACGATGCTGCAGTACGCAGGCACCGCGTCGTTGGCGCGGAACACCCGCTCCAGCTCGGCCTGCAGTTCGTACTCATGGATGCCGGCCTTCGCGGCCTGCATGGCGGCACGATGCGCCAGCACGCTGATATCGGCCGCGCGCTGCATCAACGCTACCTCGGCACCGGACTTGAACAAGCGCTGCTCGTGCAGCAGATGGCCCAGCTCCAGGAACTCATGCGGTGGCTGCGCACCATGGCGCACCTGCGAACGTACGCGGTTCACCCAGCCGATCAGCTTCAGGTCAAAGTCCGCATCGCGGCCGAAGTGGTAGTACACCCGCGACCGCCCTTCCAGCAGGCCCGGCAGGATGTCGTCCAGATCGGTGATCGGGTACGCATCGTCCATCGCGTACTGCGCCACGGCGCCGTCCTGGCCGGCGCGACCGCCATCCCAGGCTTCGCGCTCGGGATCGCGCTCGCGGCAGAACAGGATGGCTTCGCCGTGGCGGCGACCGGGAATCAGCACCAGCACCGCTTCCGGTTCCGGGAAACCGCTCAGGTACTGGAAATCCGAATCCTGCCGGTACGGATAATGGGTATCGAGGCTGCGCACCTTCTCCGATGCAGCCGGCAGCACCAGGATCGCGTCTTCGCCCGCCATGTCCATCAACTGCCGGCGACGACGCTTGTACTCGCCGGCAGCGATGCCGGTGCGCTGCTTGATATCCATCAGTTCAGGCGCTGCCGATGGCGCGCGGCCAGCACCACGTCACCGTGCAGCAGCAGCACCGCCACGCGGATGAACTCTTCGATCTCCGACAGGGCTTCGTCGTCATCGTCACCGCCAGCTTCGAAGTCCTCGCTCGAGGCACGGGCCAGGCTGGCCAGGTCGTTCAGTGCTTCCTCGCCTTCTTCGGACAGGGTCGGCCGGTGGCCGCCACTGCCCAGGCCGAAGCCGCCCAGGAAGGAACGGGTCCAGCTGAACATGGCGTCCGCCTGCGCGGCCACGTCGCTGCTGTCGGTCAACAGCAGCTCGAAGGCGAAGTCACGGTCTTCCAGCTGCTTGATGGTGGCCTCCAGCAACTGCGCCAGCGCACTGTCGGCAGCCACCTGCGGCAGATTGTCGTCGGCCAGCACGCGCGCCGGCCAGTCATTGCCGGGGGCACCGCCAGCGGCCAGCCAGCCGCACAGCCCGCCATGCAGCTCGGCAGCAGTGGCGCCCAGGCCCAGTTCCTGGCTGGCGCGGGTAACGTCGTCGACGGAGGGAAGTTCGGTCATCGTGCGGCTCGTTCGGAAGGGAAACTGCGGAGCGCGCACGCGCGCGCCCGTGAGCCGGGTAGTGTAGCAATGTGTCCGCCTGCGCTTCGTGGCCGCCGGGGCCTGCTGCGACAGTGCTTGACCGCCCTGACCCGGCTTGCCTATCGTGCGGACATGGAACCCGCCGATCCCCTTGCCCAGCTGCAGGCCTTCGCCGCCCGTGTGGAGGCGTTGCTCGACCGCAACCAGCGGCTGGCCGAGGAGAACCGCAGCCTGCGCCACCAGCAGGAACAGCTCGTGGCCGAGCGCTCGACGCTGCTGGCCAAGAACGAGCAGGCGCGTTCGCGGGTGGAAGCGATGATCACCCGGCTCAAATCCCTGGAGCAGCACACATGAGTGCCGAACCGGTCAGCGTCCGCATCCTCGACCGTGAATACACGGTTGGCGTCGGTGGCGATGAACGCGACAGCCTGATGGCGGCCGCCCGCCTGCTGGATGCGCGCATGCGCGAGATCCGTGGCAGCAACCGGATGGCCGCGGTCGACCGCATCGCGGTGCTGGCTGCGCTCAACCTGGCGCACGAACTGCAGCTGCTGCGCGACGAGAACGCCCGCCAAGCGGTGGCACTGCAGCAGACCCTGGCCGACCTGAACCGGCGCCTGGACCGGGCAATCGACAGCAGCACGTGAGAAGGGCGCGGAATGCGCCTTCTCTTTTCTGAATTGGCACGCACTGTTGCCGACGAACGGCCTACCCAGATCACGCCCGGTAGCTATAATGGCCACGCGTTCTCTGCGGTACTCGACGGCATGTGCAAACATTCGCCTTGTCCCTTAAGAACGACACCGGGAGCGCGACAGCGCCGGGAGTGCAGGTCCGCCTTGCAGCGGGAAGCCCGATGGTTCTCCAGCGTTCCCACTTGAGCCCCCGGGTTCAAGGTCGTTTCGCATGCATCGACATTGCGGAGAATGCAATATTCCAGCAAGGGCGGCGTCTTCGGGCGTCGCCCTTGTTCTTTCCGGCACAATGACGGCTGATCCTTGCCGCACGCTGCCATGACCGACCCGCGACAGGCCCTGCGCCACGACCTGCGGCAACGCCGCCGCGACCTCTCCGCCCCCGCCCGTATCGCCGCTGCCGAATCGCTGGCCGATGCACTGCTGACGTTGCCGTTCGCCCCGCACGAAGGCGCCGTGGCCGGCTACTGGGCGCTGGATGGCGAGATCGCCCTGCACCGCTGGCAGCTGCGGCTGCCCGACACGCTGCGTTACTGCCTGCCGGTACTGCACGGCGACGTGTTGCGCTTCGCGCCCTGGCGCCCCGGCCAACCGCTGACCAGCAACCGTTACGGCATCCCCGAACCGGACATCGCCATCGAAGACACGCTGGAACCGGCGCAGATGGCCCTGGTGGTGACGCCGCTGGTGGGCTTCGACGCACAGTGCCGGCGGCTGGGAATGGGAGGCGGCTGGTATGATCGCAGCTTCGCCTTCCGCCATGATCGGCCGGCGCCACCCTGGCTGGTCGGCGCGGCATTCTCGGTGCAGCAGGTCGAGTCCTTGCCGGTCGCGTCCTGGGACGTGGCGGTGGATGCGATCTGCACTGAAGCCGGCACCCTGCTCCCTTCCGCTGCCCCCGTGAACGCATGACCGCCCGCAAGCGCTACTGGCTGATGAAGTCCGAACCGGACGCTTTTTCCATCGATGACCTGGCCAAGGTCAAGGTTGAACCCTGGAACGGCGTGCGCAACTACCAGGCGCGCAATTTCATGCGCGACGGCATGCAGGTCGGCGACGGCATCCTGTTCTACCACTCCAATACCAAGGTGCCCGGTATCGTCGGCGTGGCCACGGTGGCCAGCGCGGCCTACCCGGATGACACCCAGTTCGATCCGGAATCCGACTACCACGACCCCAAGAGCACGCGCGAGAACCCGCGCTGGATGCTGGTGGACGTGGCCTTCGAGCGCAAGCTGAAGCAGGTGATCGCGCTGGACGAGATCAAGCTGCACGCCGAGGAACTCGGCGAAGGCTTCCCGCTGGTTGCCAAGGGCAACCGCCTGTCGGTGTTCCCGGTGACCGCCACGCAGTGGAAGCTGCTGCTGTCGCTGGAAAAGAAATCCTGATCCCCTGCCTGAGAGCTCCCCACAATGTCTGAAGCCAAGCGCCTGGCCGCCGAAAAGGCCATCGAGTACGTCGAAGACGGCATGATCGTCGGTGTCGGTACCGGCTCCACCGTCGCCTATTTCATCGATGCGCTGGCCCGCATCCAGCATCGCATCAATGGTGCGGTGTCCAGTTCCGAGCAGAGCACCGCGCGCCTGAAGCAGCACGGCATCGAGGTGATCGAACTGAACCACACCGGCACCCTGTCGCTGTACGTGGATGGCGCCGACGAGTGCGATGGCAACAAGTGCCTGATCAAGGGCGGCGGCGCTGCGCTGACCCGCGAGAAGATCATCGCCGAGGCCAGCGAGCGCTTTGTCTGCATCGTCGACCCGAGCAAGCAGGTGCCGGTACTGGGCAGGTTCCCGCTGCCGGTGGAAGTGATCCCGATGGCACGCAGTCTGGTCGCCCGCCAGATCCGCGACATGACCGGCGGCCAGCCGACCTGGCGCGAAGGCGTGGTGACCGACAACGGCAACCAGATCCTGGACATCCACAACCTGCAGATCACCGATCCGGAAAAGCTGGAGCGCGAGCTCAACCAGCTGCCGGGCGTGGTCTGTGTCGGCCTGTTCGCACGTCGCCGTGCCGATGTGGTGATCGTCGGCGGCGAGCCGCCGATCGTGCTCTGACCCTTCGAAGGACCCTGACGATGTCGTTGCTGCGCTCCCTGCTGATGCTTCCGCTGCTGGCCCTGGCCGGCTGCGCCACCGATGCCGCCCGCCACTGGGTGGAACTTGACGGTGCGCGCTATGTTGTTGAACTGGCCACCAACGATGAAACCCGTGCGCGCGGGTTGATGTTCCGCGACCAGATGCCCGAGGACCACGGCATGCTGTTCGTGCATGACCGCGAGGAAATGCAGGCGTACTGGATGAAGAACACCAAGATCGCGCTGGACATCCTGTACTTCGACAGCGAGCGCAAGCTGGTGAGCCAGCAGCGCGACGTGCCGCCGTGCTCGGCCGGCGACATGTGCCCCCCCTACCCCAGCGGTGGCCCGGCACGCTTCGTGCTGGAGCTCAACGCCGGCCAGGCGGAGAAGCTCAAGCTGAAGGATGGGACCGAGCTGACCTTCGGCCCGGGCATCGAGAAATAAAGGTTCTGCCGGGCTGCGCCCGGCCCCCGCCGGATCAACATCAAATGCAACTTCTACGCGTCCGAGGGATGGCGGGGCGATGTGGGCTTGCAGGACACGCCGTAAACCCATCCCTGGGGGCTCGTAGGCGCCATCCATGGCGCCTGCGGTCCTGCAAGCCCACACCGCCCCACCTCTGACAGTTTCCCGCTGCTGTTGGTGAGTGTCGACCTTGGTCGACACGGTAGATCCACGCCACGCGTGGATGGGGGAAATCGGTGGGATGAGAAATTCACGCCACGCTGCTTGAAACCGCCCACGATTGCCGCCAGTCTGTGGGCATGCAGGACCGGATCACACTCCCCGACTGGGATGCACTGGCCGCCTTCGACGACGAGGCGCTGCCACTGCTGCCGACCGCGCTGCTGATCGCGCGCGATGAATATCCCGATCTGCAGCCGTCGACCTACGATGCGCTGGTGCAGAGCCATGTCGAGCACCTGCGCGCCGAGGTGGACAGCATCGAGCACAGCCCGCTGAAGATGGCGGCCATCAACCGGCATCTGTTCGATGAGCTGGGCTACAGCGGCGACCATCAGGAGTACTACGACCCGCGCAACAGCTACCTCAACCAGGTGTTCGAGCGCCGTCTGGGCAATCCGATCTCGCTGGCACTGGTGCAGATGGAAGTGGCGCGACGGCTGGGCATTCCGCTGGACGGGGTGTCATTTCCCGGTCATTTCCTGGTGCGCCTGCCGGTCGACGATGGCGTGCTGGTGATGGACCCGTTCAATGGTGGCCGCCCGCTGGACGTGGACGAACTGCGCGAGCGCGCCAAGTCGCACCTGGGCGGGCAGATGCCCGACGACCAGGTGCTCGCGCAGATCCTCGATCCTGCACCGAGCCGCGCGATCCTGATCCGCATGCTGCGCAATCTGCATGGTGTCTATGCCGAGGCCAGCGAGTGGGACCGTGCCGCGCGCAGTGCCGATCGCCTGCTCAAGCTCGCCCCCGAACAGGACGACGCCCTGCGTGATCGCGGCCTGGCCTATCTGCAGCTGGACTATCTGGCCGGGGCCCGCACCGACCTGGGCCTGTACCTGAAGCGCAACCCCGAGGCCAGCGACGCGCAATGGCTGCGCGAGAAGCTGATTGATCTCGGCGGGCCGGCACCGCGGCTGCATTGAGTGAGGTTGTCGGGTGTGTGGACCAACGGTCCACACCCACAGGAGGGCCTGGCGGCACCTCCCTCAATCGATCTCGACCATCTCGAAATCGTCCTTGGTCACGCCGCAATCCGGGCATGTCCAGGTCTCGGGAATGTCTTCCCAGCGCGTTCCCGGGGCGATGCCCTCTTCCGGCAGCCCATCCGCTTCGCGGTACAGGAATCCGCAGACCACGCACATCCAGGTACGCAGGGTGGTGGGGGTGGCTTCGCTCATCGGATAATCAGGGCTGGATTCACGGGCCGCCATTGTCCCATCGCGGTCCACTCACCGGTAGCCATCGATGACTTCTGCTTCCCCGACGCCCCGCGGCGTCTACCTGATCACCCCGGATGAACCCGATACCGCCCGCCTGCTGGCGCGCACCGCGCCGCTGCTGGCCGCCGGTGCCACCTGGCTGCAGTACCGCAACAAAACCGCCAGCGATGCCCTGCGGCGGGAACAGGCCACGGCCCTGCAGGCCTTGTGCGCCGCCCATGGCGTGCCGCTGATCGTCAACGACGACCCGGCGCTTGCCCAGGCCATCGGCGCGGCCGGCGTGCATCTGGGAGGCACCGACGGTGACATCGGCGCCGCGCGTGCCCTGCTCGGCCCCGACGCCATCATCGGCGCATCCTGCTACGACCAGCTCGCCAACGCCGAGCGTGCCGTGGCCGCCGGCGCCAGCTACGTGGCCTTCGGCGCGTTCTTCCCCACCACCACCAAGGTCACCAACAGCCGCGCCCACGTCGACCTGCTGCGGCAAAGCGCCGCACTGGGCGTGCCGCGGGTGGCGATTGGGGGCCTGAGCCCGGACAATGTCGGTCCCATCATCGATGCCGGCGCCGATCTGCTGGCCGTGGTCAGCGGCATCTATGCCGCGCAGGACCCGGTCGCGACCCAGCGCGCCTACCTCGCCCGATTCGATACGCCGCAGTAATCCCCAGGAAACCCCATGAACCACGACCAGTCCCACGCCCTGTTCTCCCGCGCCCAGGAATTGCTGCCTGGCGGCGTCAACTCACCGGTGCGCGCGTTCAAGTCGGTCGGCGGCGAACCCTTCTTCGTCGAGCGCGCCGACGGCGCCTACCTGTACGACGTCGACGGCAACCGCTACATCGACTACGTGGGCTCGTGGGGCCCGATGATCGTCGGCCACAACCACACCGCCGTGCGCCAGGCAGTGAAGAAGGCGATCGACAACGGCCTGTCCTTCGGTGCGCCGTGCGCAGCGGAAGTGACCATGGCCGAGACCATCACCCGGCTGGTGCCGTCGTGCGAGATGGTGCGCATGGTGAACTCCGGTACCGAAGCCACCCTGTCGGCGATCCGCCTGGCGCGCGGTGCCACTGGCCGCAACTGCATCGTCAAGTTCGAAGGCTGCTACCACGGCCACGGCGACTCGTTCCTGGTCAAGGCCGGCAGCGGCATGCTGACCCTGGGCGTGCCGACCTCGCCCGGCGTGCCGGCCGGCCTGAGCGAACTGACCCTGACCCTGCCCTACAACGACTTCGAGGCCGCCACCGCCCTGTTCGAGGCCCGCGGCAGCGAGATCGCCGGCCTGATCATCGAACCGGTGGTGGGAAATGCCAACTGCATTCCGCCGCGCGCAGGCTACCTGCAGCACCTGCGTGCGCTGTGCACGAAGTACGGCGCACTGCTGATCTTCGACGAAGTGATGACCGGTTTCCGCGTTGCCCTGGGCGGTGCGCAGGCGTACTACGACATCACCCCGGACCTGACCACCTTCGGCAAGATCATCGGCGGCGGCATGCCGGTGGGTGCCTATGGTGGCCGTCGCGACCTGATGCAGCAGATCGCCCCGGCCGGCCCGATCTACCAGGCAGGTACGCTCAGCGGCAATCCGGTGGCGATGGCCGCCGGCCTGGCCATGCTGGAGCTGATCCAGCAGCCGGGTTTCCACGACGATCTGAGCGCGCGCGCCGCACGCCTGTGCGCGGGCCTGGAAGCTGCCGCCGCCGATGCCGGCGTGGCGGTGACCACCACCCAGGTGGGCGCGATGTTCGGGTTGTTCTTCACCAGCGAAAAGGTGGAGACCTATGCCCAGGCCACGGCCTGCGACATCCCGGCATTCAACCGCTTCTTCCACGCGCTGCTGGACCAGGGCGTGTTCCTGGCACCGTCGGCGTACGAGGCCGGCTTCCTGTCCAGCGCACACGACGATGCCGTGATCGAGGCCACGCTGGCAGCGGCGCGCGTGGCGTTCAAGGCGGCCAAGGGCTGAGATCGGGCCTGGTAGGTGCCGACCTTGGTTGGCATTGCCGTGGCACGGCATCCACGCGTGGCGTGAATCTACCAGGCTGCGTGCGGCGTTCCACCTGTAGAGCCGAGCCATGCTCGGCTTACCGCGCGGAGCGCGGAGAGCAATCGAGCATGGCTCGACTCTACCGACGGCATCAACCGAAGACGAACTTGCCCTTCATCATTGCGAAGTGGCCGGGGAACGAGCAGAAGAAGGTGTAATCACCGCCCTTCTGCAGGCCCTTCGTGGAGAAACGCACGCGGGTGGTCTCGCCACCACCGATCACCTTGGTGTGGGCCAGAACACGCTTGTCGGCCTTCGGCAGGTAGCTGTCGGCCAGGGTCATGCGCATGCCCGCCATCGCCACCGGCTGGTAGTCAGCGGTGCGGGTCAGCACCCAGTTGTGGCCCATCGCGGTGGCGGCCAGCTTGCCGGTGTGGCGCAGGGTCAGGTCCACTTCGCTGCAATCGGCGGCCACCTTGATCTCTCGGCTGCTGAAACTCATCTGGTCGGTGCTGTCGATGCTCACCGCACATACGCGCGCCATCGCCGACGGCGCCAGCATCAACGCGCCCAGTCCCACCGCTACCATCCAAGCTTTCATCATCGCGTCTCCTGCAGGTTCGATCGCCATTCTAGGCAGCGGCCTGCCGGCCCGGCTGCGACCGTGTGTCGCAGTGGTGGTCCAGGGTTTGCGCGGGGTTGCGGCAATGGCATGCTCGACCGATGCGGATCGATCTTCTCCTGCTCGATGTCGATGGCGTGCTGGTGCACTACCAGCGCGCGCAGCGCGTGCTGCATCTGGCGCAGGCGCTGAACGTGCCGACCGCGCACGTGCAGGCCGCGCTGTACGACAGCGGGCTCGAAGCGGAACACGACAGCGGTGCACTGGACGGTGCGCGCTATCTGTCCCGGCTTGGCGAACTGCTCGGCACAACGGTAACGCTGCCAACCTGGATCGCCGCACGGCACGCGGCCAGCCACCCGCAACTGCCGGTACTGCAACGGCTGCAGGCCCTGCAGGTGCCGATGGCGGTGCTGACCAACAACGGCGCCTTGATGGTGCAGGCGCTGCCGACGCTGCTGCCGCAGCTGTTTCCTGCATTGCAGGATCGCGTGTTCTGCAGCGCGGACTTCGGCCTGCGCAAACCCGCGCCGCAGGTATTCCTGCGCACGCTCGCAGCCCTCGGCGTGCCAGCGGGGCACACGCTGTTCGTCGATGACCTGTTCGCCAACGTGCGCGGTGCGCGCGCGGCGGGCCTGCACGCGGAAACCGTGCAGGACGGACGCGGACTGGGCAAGGTACTGAAGCGCTACGCGGTGCGGTGATCCGCAATTCTGTAGAGCCGAGCCCATGCTCGGCTGCCGCTGCCTGACATCGCGATGAGCCGAGCATGGGCTCGGCTCTACGGAGGTTCCGCAGCAGTAGGGTCGGATCCCTGTCCGCAGGAGAGGGATCCGACCCCGACGTCGGGGCTTCAGCGCGCGGCGACGAACGCGGCAATCGCCGCGCGCAGGCGCTTGAGGCCTTCGGCCACTTCCTCGTCGGTGATGTTCAGCGACGGCACGAAGCGCAGCACGTCCGGGCCGGCCTGCAGGGTCAACAGGCCCTGTTCGGCGGCGTGGTCGAGGATTGCCCCGGCCTGGCCAGCAAACTCCTTGCTCAGCACCGCACCCAGCATCAGGCCGCGACCGCGGACTTCGCTGAACACCTTGAATTCGTCGTTGATGCGGGCGAAGCCATCGCGCAGCGCCTTCGACTGGCGGCTGACATTGGCCGCGATCTCGGCCGAGGCCAGCTTGCGCAACGCTACGCGGGCAACGGCCGCAGCCAGCGGATTGCCGCCGAAGGTGGTGCCGTGGGCACCGAACTGCATGGTCTCGGCCACCTTCGGGCCGGCCAGCATCGCGCCGATCGGGAAACCACCACCCAGCGCCTTGGCGAGGGTCACCATGTCCGGCACCACGTCGTCCTGCCAGTGCGCGAACAAGGTACCGGTACGGCCCATGCCGGCCTGGATCTCGTCCAGCACCAGCAGTGCGTTGTGCTGGTCACACAGCTCGCGCACGCGCTTGAGGAAACCGGACTTGGCCGGCATCACCCCGCCCTCGCCCTGGATCGGCTCCAGCATCACCGCTGCCACATCCCCAGCGGCCATTGCGGTTTCCAGCTGCACCTCGTCGTTGAAGTCGATGTAGCGGAAGCCCCCCGGCAGCGGCTCGTAGCCTTCCTGGTACTTCGGCTGCGCGGTGGCGGTCACCGCACCCATGGTGCGGCCATGGAAGCTGCCGCGGAAGGTGATGATCACGCGCTTGTCGGCTGGGCGCCCCTGGCTGGAGGCCCACTTGCGGACCATCTTGATCGCCACTTCGTTGGCTTCGGCGCCGGAGTTGCACAGGAACACGCGTTCGGCGAAGCGGCTGGACTTCACCAGTTCCTCGGCCAGGTGCAGCGGCGGCGCGCTGTAGAACACGTTGCTGGTATGCCACAGCTTGCCGGCCTGTTCGACCAGCGCGGCGACCAGGTCCGGATCGTTGTGGCCCAGGCCGCACACGGCGATGCCCGCGGCCAGGTCGATGAACTCACGGCCCTGGCTGTCCCACACGCGGGCGCCCTGGCCTCGCTCCAGCACCACCTGGCGGGGCTTGTACACCGGCAGGTAGTAGTGCGACAGGGAGATCAGCGGATCGGTAGCGGCGGTCATGGCAGTCGGCAGGGTTCAGGAACGCCCATTCTCGCGCCGGAACCCGTGCGGCACAATGCACGCATGCGACCGTTTTCCGCCCCCCAGCTGAACCCCGCCACCGAGACCGGCTGGCGCCGCCGATGGTTCGACATCATCTATCGCCACGACAGCCGGCCCTCGCGCAATTTCGACCTGCTGCTGGTGTACGCGATCATCGCCAGCGTGCTGGTGGTGATGTTCGACAGCGTGCAGCGTTTCCACATCGCCCATGCCGATTGGCTGTACGTGCTGGAATGGGGCTTCACCATCCTGTTCACCGCCGAATACGTGCTGCGGCTGGTGGTGGTCAAACGCCCGCTGCGCTATGCGGTAAGCATCTGGGGCATCATCGACCTGGCCTCGATCCTGCCGACCTACCTGTCGCTGTTCATTCCCGGAGCACAGAGCCTGCTGGTGGTGCGCGCACTGCGCATCCTGCGCGTGTTCCGCATCCTCAAGCTGACCCGCTACATCGAGGAAAGCGGCGTGCTGATGCAGTCGCTGTGGCGCAGCCGTCGCAAGATCCTGCTGTTCCTGTTCACGGTGGTCACCATCACGATCATCGCCGGCACCCTGATGTACGTGATCGAGGGGCCGAATCACGGCTTCACCAGCATCCCCAGCAGCATGTACTGGGCGGTGGTGACAATGGCCACGGTCGGCTTTGGCGACATCGTGCCGCAGACCGTGCTCGGCCGCTTCGTCACCTCGGTGCTGATCCTGATCGGTTACAGCATCATCGCCGTGCCCACCGGCATCTACACCGCCGAACTGGCCAGCACCATGCGCGATGCCGAACTGGCCGCGCGCCGCGATGCACGTGGCTGTCCGCACTGTGGGCTGGAAGGCCACGAACCTGATGCACGCCACTGCCGCAAGTGTGGCGGACCGTTGCCGGATACGTTCAGCCATTGACGGCGATGCCGGCCAGCGGCCGGCACTACCAATACCTGCGCCAGTAGATCCACGCCATGCGTGGATGCAACGTGCTGCATCCACGCATGGGGTCGATCCACCGGCGCAATCCATGCCGTTGCAGGTGGTCAGCAGGTTGCTGGTGGTCAGCAGATCGTTGCAGGCCGCGACCACCCTCGACGGTATTCCTCAAGGTGCGGGGCCCCGGGGCGCCTCATCCAGCTCGTGCAGGCCTGGAAAGGCGCTGGCGTGCCGGTTACTGGCGGTTGCTCTGGAAAACGAGCGAGTTGTATTCCTGCATCAGCTTGCCGGCAGAACCACGCGGCGCCATCGAGGGCGAATCAAGCATGCGTCGTTCGAAGTCGGTGTAGGGCGTGTTGGCGCTGACGCGCTGCAGCCGCTCCTTGCCTTCACGGCGGAAGTTCTCGGCCTCGCGTTCGAAGCTGTTCCAGTCCAGCCTGCCCGGCTCCTGGTCGGCGACCTTGGCATGCGCTTCATCGGAAATGCGGTTGAAGGCATCCAGGCGTTCGCGCGCCTTGGCCTGATCGAAGTCGTCCTCGGTCATCAGCTCCACGATGGCCTTGGCTTCCAGCATCATCGCCAGACGGTAGTACTCGCGCGTGCGCCCTTCGGCCTGTTCCAGCGCTTTGAGCTGTTCGCGCTGGGCAGCGTCGTTCTGGCGCTCCAGTTCGGCGTTGAACGTTTCACTGGCAACCACGAAGTCCTTGAAGGCGGTCATCAACGGCGCGTGCAGCTGCTTGCCCTTGGCAAACCCGTCGTCTTCGTAGTCCTGACGCTCGTAGTAGTCGTGGGCTTCCTTGCTGATCGGCACCAGCGCCTTCAGCGCCTGCTGGTACTCACCTGCAGCGGCATCGAGTTCGGCAAGCGCCGGCTTGGCGGCGATCGCGTCGGTCACGGGGGCGTCGCATTGCTTCAAGTCGTAATCGCTGATCTCGAACGGCCCGTACACGTTCGTCTCGCGCCCGCTCGGGCCGGCATCCACGTCCTTGATCCAGCGCGTATAGGACTGGATGCTGCCGTGCGTTTTCGAATCAAGCGCGTTGAAGCAGCCAATGTAGGCGTTGAGCTTCGCGGTCAACTGCTGCTGGGCGTCGGCCGGCGCCGCGCTGGCCTCCGGCTTTGCGGAAGAACCCGCGCTGCCGCCGGCGGTGGGTGCCTTGTCGCCACAGGCGGCCAGGATCAACGACAACGAAGCGGCCAGCGCCGCGATGGAAAGAGTACGTGACATGGGCTCACTTCCCTGTTGAAAACGATTACATTCGAGCATTCTAGCGCAGCAGGCCGAGGGCCGCAGCCGTCGGCCTCTTTCCACCGCCGGGCTCAATCCAGGAACAGATCCGGCAGCAGCGGACGCGACACATCCACCGCATACCCCGACAGATCGGTCACGCCGGCCTCGGCCAGCACCTCGTCATCGATCAGGAAACGGCCATGGAAGCCGGCCGCTTCGCGCACCAGCACCGCATGCGCGGCATCGGCCATGATCTGCGGCGTGCGGCAGCCGCCGACGTCCACGCCGGGAATCATGTTGATCGCATCGGTAGCAATGACCGTGCGCGGCCACAACGCATTGACCGCCACGCCCTGCGGGCCGAACTCGGCAGCCAGGCCGAGGGTGACGAAGCTCATGCCCATCTTCGCCAGCGTGTAGCCGGTATGCGCGCCCCACCACTTGGGATCGAGGCTCGGCGGCGGTGCGAGGGTAAGGATGTGCGGGTTCGGCGCCTGCAGCAGGTAGGGCAGGCAGGCCTGCGCGCACAGGAAGCTGCCGCGCGAATTGACCTGCTGCATCAGGTCGAAGCGCTTCATCGGCGTGTCCAGGGTGCCGCGCAACCAGATGGCGCTGGCGTTGTTGACCAGGATGTCGATGCCACCGAAGGTGTCCACGGCGGCAGCAACGGCTGCCTGCACCTGGTCTTCTTCACGGATGTCGCACTTCAGCGCCAGGCCCTGGCCACCCGCTGCGGTCACCGCCTCGGCGGCACTGTGGATGGTGCCCGGCAGCTTCGGATTGGGCACCGACGACTTGGCGGCAATGGCGACGTTGGCGCCATCGCGCGCGGCGCGCAATGCGATCGCCAGGCCGATGCCACGCGAGGCACCGGTGATGAAAAGGGTTTTGCCCTGCAGACTGCCCACGTTCCACACTCCAGCGTATGCAATGAGCCGCTAGTATGCCGCGCCGACGCGGAGTTCACCGCACGTTGACGATACTGGCGCCCCGGTCACTGCACGAGGTCCATGCCATGCGCTGTTCCCGCCTGTTGTTGCCTGCCCTGGGCCTGGCCCTGCTCACCGCCTGCCAGGGCCGCTCACCTGAACCCGGCAGCGCGCCGGCCAAGGATGACGCCGCCAGCGTCGACAAGGCAGCTGGCGATGGCAAGCTGCGCTGGAGCGAGGCCGTTGTCTGGGATGGTGACCTCAATGCCTGCCGCCAGGGCGACAGCGCGGCCACCCGCGATTGCCTGCGTGATGCGATGCGTGCCGGCGGCGCCAGTGCCGATGCGGTCACTGCCACCGAACAGCTCTCCACCGGTGGCGAACTGGCCTACGTGACCGCCTGGCATGAACACGATGGCCTGGGCGTGGCCACCGTCGAATACCCATTCCGCGCCAACACCAATGAAGGCACACGCCTGGTCGATGCCGCAGGCAAGCGTATCGACGTGGATGCAGTGCAGCTGGACGACACGCTGCGCGCCGATCCCGGCGTGCAGGAGGTGCTGAAGGCGAACCCGCAGGCCACGCCGTTCGCGCCGGCGCAGGCCGCCGGTACCGCAGCGCTGGACGGCGGTGGCATCCGCCTGCTGTACCGCACGCCGCTGCGCGATTGCCATGCGTGCCCGGATGTGGGGCAGCTGCAGATCGGCTATGACTTCGATGGCAAGCGCAACTTCATCGGCCAGCAGGTGGTGCCGGTGACACCGTAGCAGGCCGCCGCGCCACGCCGCAACGCGCATCCACGCGTGGCGTGGATCTACCGATACCCGCGCATCTGCTTGCTCAGCAGGTGCGGCGCGATCCAGCGATGCACCGGTGCCACCGGCAGCATGTACAGGCGGCCGAACGCGTTGTGGGTGTGCACCACCGTCGCTACTTCCAGCGCATCGCCATGCCACTGCAGCGCCAGCTGCACGCGCAGATGGCGGTCGTCGTCTTCCAGCACGATGGCATCTTCGCCCAGCGCCTGCAGGGTGAAGATGCCGAGGCGTTGCCCGGGCTGTGGATCGACGGTCTGCTGCACCGCGCGCAGCGAGCCGAGATCCTTCATGCGCAGCAGCCGCATGCCACGGTTGCGCAGGCCCATCACCCCGTCGAACCAGCCCGGCACCGCCGCTGCCATATCGCGGTAGGCCTGCAGCGCCGAACGCCCGTTGCGCGGCGCCGCCTCTTGGCAGGCATGGACGAAATCGGCACCCGGCAGTTGCGAACGCAGCACACTGCCTTCGCTCAGCAGCGTGCTCACGGCTTGGGCCCCTGCCCTTCGTTGTCTTCCCAATGCAGGATGCGGCGGGTGACGAAGCGGTAGACCGGCTTGCCAGTGGCGAACCAGAGGTCGCGCACCCACGAGGTGCGCTTGAGCACGCGCTTCTCCACCGGCGTCAGCGACTCCTTGCAGTACATGCGCTTGTGCTTGAGCAGGTGGCGCAGGTCTTCGCGCGCCAGCAAGCGCATCCAGCGCGAGCGCGGGTCGCCGATCACCGCCAGCTGGAAGTCGATCAGCGCCGGGCGACCGTCTTCGGTCACCAGCCAGTTGGCTTCCTTGGCCAGGTCGTTGTGAGCCACACCACGCCGATGCAGCTGTTGCAGCAGGCGGCGGGCGGCGCGGAACCAGGCCACGTCACCGCGCGGCGGGCGCTGGTACATCGCATCGCCGGCCATGAAGCTGCGGTCGAGATGGCGGCCAGTCCAGTCCAGCAGCTGCGGCACGTCGGCCATGCCGTGGATGTGCTTCAGCGCACGCGCTTCGCGCCGCGCCAACCACCACGCTGGCAGCCGCAGCCACAGCGGCGTGGCCCCCAGATCGCGGCGCACGAAAGGGCCTTCTGGGCCCTGCACGAGGAGGATCCGGCCAAAGCTGTCGGCCTTCAGTGCATGCGTTTGTGCGTCGTTGGATACAGGCATGGCGACATTCTAGGCGATGGCGTCGGTTGCAAACGGTCACCAAGCGGCTGGGAACCAGTCACCTTCACGCCCCTATAATCGGGAAATGGACTCTTCATGGATCGACGCCACCCTCGCGTGGATTGCCGCTCATCCCGTGTTGGCGGGTGCGGTCATCTTTCTGATCGCCTTCTGCGATGCGGTCATCATTCTTGGCGCCATCGTGCCGGCGCTGCCGTTGCTGTTCGCCGTCGGCGTGTTCATCGGCCTGGGCCAGATCTCCGGGCCGTATGCGGTTGCGGCCGCGGCGCTGGGTGCGTTCGCCGGTGATGGCATCAGCTACTGGATTGGCCGGCGCTGGGGCGACCGCCTGCGTGGCGTCTGGCCGTTCAGCCGCTACCCGCAGCTGCTCGACCGGGGCGAGAACCTGTTCCGCCGCAATGCGTTCAAGAGCATCCTGATCGCCCGCTATGTCGGTGCCATCCGCCCATTCGTGCCCGCCATCGCCGGCATGATGAAGATGCCTGCCAGCCGTTACGTGCAGGCCAGTGGCATCGCCAGCATCTCCTGGGCCGTGCTGTTCCTGGCCCCGGGCTGGATCCTCGGCGAAGCCTATGACGCCGTTGCTGCGGTTGCCGGCCGGCTGGTCGTGGTGGCCGGCCTGCTGGCGGTGATCCTCAGCCTTGTCTGGGCCATCGTGCTGTACGGCTATCGCTGGTCGGCCGCGCGCATGGACAACTGGCTGGCCCGCCTGCTCGACTGGTCCAACCGGCACCCGACACTCGGTCGCTACACCGTCGGCGTGCTCGACCCGAAGCGCCGCGAATCGGTGCCGCTGGCGATGCTGGCGCTGATGCTGCTGCTGTTGGGCTGGGGCTGGTTCGCCCTGTTGACCGTGGTAGTCGCCCACGGCGAGCCCCTGGCGGTGGATCTGCTGGTGCACCAGGCAATGCTGGCCCTGCGCAATCCGCTGGCCGACTACCCGATGGCCGCCCTGGCCTCGTTGGGCGCATGGCAGGTGCTGCTGCCGGCAACCGCTGCGGCAATGGGCTACCTGGTCTGGCGCCGGCGCTGGATGGCGGCCGCCCATTGGCTGGCCGCATTGGCCTTCGGCCTGGCCCTGACCAAACTGCTCGGCGCCACCGTCGACGTGGTGCGCCCGATCGATGCCAGCAGCGGCTTCGGCTTCCCGTCGGTGTCAGTGACCATGGCCACCATCACCTTCGGCTTCTTCGCGGTGCTGATCGCCCGCGAAATGCCCGGCCGCACCCGCGTCTGGCCGTACCTGGTATCGGGCATCGTGGTCAGCCTGATCGGCTTCTCGCGCTTGTACCTGGGCGCGCACTGGCTGAGTGACGTCATCGGCGGCATGTTGTTCGGCACGTTCTGGCTGCTGGTGCTGGGCATCGCCTATCGCCGCCGCTTCAACCGCTCGTTCTGGGTGAAGCCGGTGGCCTGGCTGTTCTACGGCGTCTTCGCGGTGGCAGCGATGTGGTACGCACCGCGCAACATCGCCATCAAGCTGGAACGCTTCGAGCCGACCTTGCCGGCACCGCTGGCGATGGACGCGCAGGCCTGGTGGCAGCACGACTGGGCGAAGCTGCCTGCGCGTCGCAACGAGTTCGACGATGACCAGCGCTGGCCGCTGGATGTGCAGGTGGCCGGTCCGTTGGCGCAGCTGCAGGCGCAGCTGGAAGCGCGCGGCTGGCAGGTGCAGGCGCAGGCCGGCTGGCAGGAAGCGCTGCTGATGCTGGACAAGAACACCGGCGCCGATGAACTGCCGGTGCTGCCGGCGACCTTGGATACGCGCGTCGAAGCGCTGCTGATGGTGCGCCAGGGCGCACAGGCCGATGAGCGCTACGTACTGCGCCTGTGGCAGGCGCCAGCGCAGCTGCAGCCGGGCGACACCCCGTTGTGGCTGGGCAGCGCGCAGACCCTGCGCTACGAGCGTCACTTCCAGTGGATCGGCATGTGGCACCCGGTGCGCGGGATCGATCCGGCGTTGAACGCGGTGAAGGAAGCGGTGCAGGCGCTGCCTCAGCAGGAAGCCGTGCACCCGGAAACCGGCCTGCCGGTGCTGCGGTTGAAGACCACCGCGCCCTGATGGATCCGCCGGGCATGGCCCGGCGCTACCGCCTCCGCTCTGGTAATCGCCAACCTTGGTGGGCGCTTCGGGCAAAGGCTGCCAACCAAGGTTGGCATCTACCGGTTCTGTCCTGATGGATCCGCCGGGCATGGCCCGGCGCTACCGCCTCCGCTCTGGTAGTCGCCAACCTTGGTTGGCGCTTCGGGAAAAGGCTGCCAACCAAGGTTGGCCTCTACCGGTTCTGCCCCGCTTTGGTAGTCGCCAACCTTGGTTGGCGCTTCGGCGAAGGGTGCCAACCAAGGTTGGCATCTACCGGTTCCGTCGCGCTCTGGTAGTCGCCAACCTTGGTTGGCGTTTACCGATTTACGGCATCCAGCCCAGCAGCTGCTGCAGGCGCTGGTGCGGGTCGTCCAGCTGCAGCAGCTGCAGGCGCTGCTGTTCGCTCAGCGGCAGCAGTTCGCCCAACCGCCAGCTGACCCAGCTGGCCTGGTCCATCAAGGCCGGCGTAGCCGGTGCGAATGCCGTGCCCGCCTGCTCGATGATGTGGTCCAGTACCGTCGCCAGCAGCGCATGCTGCGGACGCAGTTCGTCATCGGGATCCTCATCGCACCAGCGCACATCGGCCACCACCAGGCCGTTGTCGCGCACGCGCGTGCGCTCGACATGGAAACGGCGGGTGCCGCGCAATCGCAGCTGCAGCACGCCATCGGCGCCGACGTCGAAATCCTCGATCTTCACCTGCACGCCGAAGGCGGCCGGCGTTGCCGGCACGCCCACTTCGTGCCCTTCCAGGATCAGGCAGACACCGAAACCTTCGCCGCTGCGGCCGGTTTCGCGGACCAGATCCAGGTAACGTGGCTCGAACACGCGCAGGCCGATGGCCGCTCCCGGAAGCAGCGTCGTATGCAGCGGGAACAGCGGCAGCGAACCCTCGCCGCTCATCGTGCCTGCAGTCCTGCAAGGAAGCGGCGCGGTGCGCCGTCGAAGCCACCGTTGGACATGAACACCACATGGTCGCCGCTGCGCACGTCGGACTGCAGCTGCGCCAACAGCGCATCGGTATCGGCCACCGCATGTGCCTGTCCACGCACTGCCGCGATCACCGCTGCCGCATCCCAGGCCAGCTCCGGGCGGTGCAGGAACACCACCTCATCGGCGAGTGCCAACGACGGTGCCAGCGCTTGTGCGTGGGCGCCCAACCGCATCGAATTGCTGCGCGGCTCCATCGCCACCACAATGCGCGCATCACCGACCTTGGCACGCAGGCCTTCGAGGGTGGTGGCAATCGCGGTCGGGTGATGGGCAAAGTCGTCGTAGACGGTGATGCCATCGTGGTTGCCGATCACTTCCATGCGGCGCTTGACGCTGCGGAAGCGCGCCAGCGCCGGGATCACCTCGGCCGGCGCGACACCCACTGCGTGCGCAGCAGCCAGTGCGGCCAGGCCATTGAGCACGTTGTGCCGGCCCAGCAGCGACCAGTGCACATCGCCCAGCGCCTGCCCGCGATGGTGGACGCGGAACGCGCTGCCATCGACGGCCAGCAGCTCGGCATGCCATTCCAACGACGGATCGAAACCGAAGCGCTCGACCGGGGTCCAGCAGCCCATCGCCAGCACTTCGGCCAGGTGCGCGTCTTCACCGTTGACGATCAGGCGGCCGCGCGACGGCACGGTACGCACCAGGTGGTGGAACTGGCGCTGGATCGCCGCCACGTCGGGGAAGATGTCGGCGTGGTCGTATTCAAGGTTGTTGAGGATCGCCACCAGCGGCCGGTAATGCACGAACTTGCTGCGCTTGTCGAAGAACGCGGTGTCGTACTCGTCGGCTTCGACGACGAACTCGCGGCCCTGGCCCAACCGGGCGGATACGCCGAAGTCCTCGGCCACGCCGCCGATCAGGAAGCCGGGGGAGCGACCGGCATTCTCCAGCAGCCAGGTCAGGATGGTGGTGGTGGTGGTCTTGCCATGGGTGCCGGCCACGGCCAGGGTGTCGCGGCCCGGCAGGACCTGCTCGGACAGCCACTGGGCGCCGGAAATGTAGCGTTGGCCGGCATCCAGGACGGCTTCCACGGCCGGGTTGCCGCGCGACAGCGCGTTGCCGATCACCACCTGCCCAGTGCCCTGCGGCACGCTGTCGGCGCGGTAGCCCTGGTCCAGGGTGATGCCCAGCTGCTCAAGCTGGGTCGACATCGGCGGATAGATGGCCTGGTCGCTGCCGCTGACCGTATGGCCCAGTTCCCGCGCCAGGGCGGCCACGCCACCCATGAAGGTGCCGGCGATTGCAAGGATATGTACGCTGCTCATGACCGGGGATTGTGACCGATCACGGCTGTATAGGGCCATTGTCGGCAGCAGGGTAAGAGAACCCCTACAGCCGCTGTGAGAAAACTCCAGCCGCATGTAAGGGAATTCCCGATAGCGATGTTCTGTGAACCCGGACACAATTCAGGATGCCAGCCGCAGTACCCGAACCGGTCCTACTCCCCAAGAGGCCATCCCCAAGGGAGCTCATGCTGTGGGGGCCCTGAGCAAGCCCTTTGCTGGCACCTATGAAACGAAACAGGCCTGATCCTCGCGGATCAGGCCTGTTTTTTTTGCGCCTGTCATGGCCGGCATCGACCGGCCAAGCGGGTCAGCGCTTGATCGCCGCCAGGATGCGGGCTTCGATCTCGTCGAGTTCGCCGACGCCATCGACGCGGGCCAGGGTGCCACGGCCAGCGTAGAAGTCGACCACCGGAGCGGTCTGCTCGGTGTAGACCTGCAGGCGCTTGCGCACCGATTCCGGATTGTCGTCGGCGCGGCCCTGCTCCTGCGCACGGCCAGCGATACGCTCGACCAGCAGTTCGGTGGCCACGTCCAGCTGCACCACGGCATCCAGCGGCTGGCCGATCTCGGCCAGCATGCCGTCCAGCGCGTTGGCCTGGGCCACATTGCGCGGATAGCCGTCAAGGATGAAGCCCTTGGCGACATCGGCCTGAGCCAGGCGCGACTTCAGCATGCCCAGCAGGATCTCATCGGACACCAGGTTGCCGGCATCCATCACCGACTTGGCCTGCTTGCCCAGCTCGGAGCCGGCGGCGATTTCCGCGCGCAGCATGTCGCCGGTGGAAATGTGGGCGATCTCGAGCTTTTCCTTCAGGCGCGTCGCCTGTGTCCCCTTGCCCGAACCGGGCGGTCCCAACAGAACCAATCGCATTGACCTGACTCCAACGTGTTGAAAATAAAGAAGGTTCGCGTCCCGGACGGTCCGGTATCGCTGCACCGCAATAGCGCCACTTTAGCGCATCCGGGTAATGTCCCTGCAATGTCCCCTCCCCCGAGCAGGTAAATGCATGCGCAATGGCACCCTCCTTTACGCCCAGTCCGGCGGCGTCACCGCCGTCATCAACGCCACTGCCGCGGCGGTGATCGAACAGGCCCGCGCCAAGGGAATCAAGGTCCTGGCCGCGCGCAACGGCATTCTCGGCGCCCTGCGCGAGGAGCTGATCGACACCAGCAAGGAGAGTGCTGCGGCCATCCGCGCCCTGGCCCACACCCCCGGCGGCGCGTTCGGCTCGTGCCGGGTCAAGCTGAAATCGCTGGAGGCCGACCGTGCCCGTTACGACCGCCTGCTGGAGGTCCTGCGCGCCCACGACGTGCGCTGGTTCCTCTACAACGGCGGCAACGACTCGGCCGACACCGCCCTGAAGGTATCGCAGCTGGCAAAAGGCTCCGGCTACGACCTGACCTGCATCGGCGTGCCCAAGACCATCGACAACGACCTGGCGGTGACCGACACCTGCCCCGGCTTCGGCTCGGCGGCCAAGTACACGGCCGTGTCCGTGCGCGAAGCGGCGTTGGACGTGGCGGCCATGGCCGAGACCTCCACCCGCGTCTTCATCTACGAGGCGATGGGCCGCCACGCCGGCTGGCTGGCCGCGGCCGCCGGCCTGGCCGGCACCGGCGAGGACGATGCCCCGCACATCATCCTGCTGCCCGAGCGCGCCTATGACGAGGCCGCGTTCCTGGCCAAGGTCAAGGCCGTGGTCGCACGCGTGGGCTACTGCGTGGTGGTGGCGTCGGAAGGTATCGCCACCGCCGATGGCCGCTTCGTCGCCGACGCCGGCGGTGGCAAGGACTCCTTCGGCCATTCGCAGCTGGGCGGCGTGGCCGCGCATCTGGCCGGGCGGGTCAAGGACCAGCTGGGGCTGAAGGTGCACTGGGCCCTGCCCGACTACCTGCAGCGATCGGCCCGCCACCTGGCCAGCAAAACCGACTGGGAACAGGCCCAGGCGGTGGGCAAGGCGGCAGTGCAGCTGGCGCTGAAGGGCCAGAACGGGGTGATGCCGGTGATCGTGCGCAGCAGCGATGCGCCGTATCGCTGGAAGATCGAGGCCGCTCCGCTGTCGAAGATCGCCAACCATGAGAAGAAGATGCCGGCCAGCTTCATCCGCCGCGATGGCTTCGGCATCACGGCCAAGGCGCGGGCCTACCTGCAGCCGTTGATCAAGGGTGAAGCACCGTTGCCCTACGGTAGCGATGGCCTGCCGAAGTACGTGACGCTGAAGAACGTCGCGGTGAAGCAGAAACTGCCAGCGTTCGAAGGCTGACCCCCTTCGTCCCCTTTTTGCGAGGAATGCCATGGCGTTGCGTGTTGTTCGACTTGGCTCACCGCGTGCGCCCGGTGAAGGCCTGCGCATCGGCACGGTGCGGCGCCCGCCACGCGGTGTGCCGCGCAGCGAGTTCGCGAAGCAGGACTGGTACGACGTCTGGTTTCCTACGCTGTCTCCCAGCGCGGAGCTGGTGAAACAGGCGCACGAGGCGAAGACCGCCGCCGACTGGACGGCGTTCTTCCGTCATTACAAAGTCGAAATGAAGGCACCCGATGCGGCGCACGCACTGGACCTGCTGGCGGCGCTGTCGCAGCACAGCGATATCGCCGTGGGCTGCTATTGCGAGGACGAGGCGCAGTGCCACCGGTCGGCACTACGCGAGCTCCTGGTCGCGCGCGGGGCGAGGCTTGCGGGTTGATCGCGGGGTTGCCGGCCAGCGGCCGGCACTACCCCGGTCTCCCATCCAGTAGATCCACGCCATGCGTGGATGCTTGGCCTCAATTGCAGGCCTTGCCTTCCATCTGCAATTGCGCGGCGAACATCGTCACCTGCGGGATCTTGCCCGCAGCGGCCTGCTTCTTGGCTTCTTCCAGATAGATGCGCGACTGTCCCTGACCATCCAGCGCCTGCGCGTTGTTCACCGGCAGACGCCACACGCGCACCACCGCCTGCTGCGCCGGGCAGGCCGCATTCGGAACCCGGATCACATCATTGAGCTTCCAGCCCTTGTCGGCGCTCGGCTGCGCCTTGGCGTAGTCGACAAAGCGGGCGCGCGGCTGGCACTGCTCGCTGGTGCGCACCGCCGAGAAACGATAGGGCTCCGCGGCCTGGCCGGTGAACGCGCCTTCCAGGCGGGCACAGGCCTCGGGAATCTGCCGCAGCGTATGCACCGCGCCGACCGCCTGCGGTGCGCCGACAGCGCGCTGCAGTTCGGGTGCTTCCGCCGCGAGAGCAGGCAGGGCCGGGGCCAGAACGGCAAGCATCAACAGGGACAGGCGCATGGGGATTCTCCGACAGGACTGCGCGCAGGCTTGCAGAGGTTGGCTTAACGGGGTGCAAAGGTGGTGATGGGGTCGACGGATATGGCGTCGATGCAGCAGCCGCTGCGCTCGCCGGGCGCGGCCCGGCGCTACCATCCGGGCGCGGGTGCACGCATACTGCGGACACCAGGGAATGCTGAACACCGCCATACGTCGGACGACCACCAAGGTCGGTACGGGTTGGTTCCAGGCTGCAGCCCGTCGTCCCCCTCGTGGTGCAGTTCATCGCCACTGGATGCTTGTCCATCCATTCTGCGGAGGGGTCTAATGCTGGAACGTCATGGGCTGTCATTGGCGCTGGGCTGCGCCATTCTCGCGATCCTGTACGGAATCGTCTCGGCGCGCTGGATCCTGCGCCAACCCACCGGCAATGAACGCATGGTCGCCATCGCCACGGCCATCCAGGAAGGCGCGCGCGCCTACCTCAACCGCCAGTACCTGACCATCGGCATCGCCGGTGTGGTGCTGTTTGTGCTGGTCGGCATCTTCCTGAGCTGGTACACCGCGATCGGCTTCGCGGTCGGTGCAGTGCTGTCCGGCGCAGCGGGCTACATCGGCATGAACGTGTCGGTGCGCGCCAACGTACGCACCGCAGAGGCCGCGCGCCATGGCATCAGTGCGGCGATGGATGTGGCCTTCCGCGGCGGTGCGATCACCGGCATGCTGGTGGTCGGCCTGGGCCTGCTCGGCGTGGCCGGCTACTACGCACTGCTGCTGCGGCTGGGCCTGCCGATGGAACAGGCACTGCATGCACTGGTCGGCCTGGCCTTCGGCTCATCGCTGATCTCGATCTTCGCGCGCCTGGGCGGCGGCATCTTCACCAAGGGGGCCGATGTCGGCGCCGATCTGGTCGGCAAGGTCGAAGCGGGCATTCCCGAGGACGACCCGCGCAACCCGGCGGTGATCGCCGACAACGTCGGTGACAACGTCGGCGACTGCGCCGGCATGGCCGCCGACCTGTTTGAGACCTATGCGGTCACCGTGATCGCCACCATGCTGCTGGGCAGCCTGATGCTGGCCGAGGCCGGCGCCAATGCGGTGCTGTATCCGCTGGTGCTGGGCGGCGTGTCGATCATCGCTTCGATCATCGGCGCGCTGTTTGTGAAGGTGAAGCCCGGCGGCTCGATCATGGGCGCGCTGTACAAGGGCGTCATTGTCTCCGGTGTCCTCGCAGCGATCGCGTTCTATCCGATCACCACAGGACTCATGGCAGACAACGTGCATGGCCCTGTCGCACTCTACGGCTGCGCATTGATCGGCCTGGTCCTGACCGGCCTGATCGTGTGGATCACCGAGTACTACACCGGCACCCAGTACAAGCCGGTGCAGCATGTGGCGCAGGCTTCGACCACCGGCCACGGCACCAACATCATCGCCGGCCTCGGCATCTCGATGAAGTCCACTGCGCTGCCGGTGATCGCCGTCTGTGTGGCGATCTGGGGCGCACACGCGCTGGCCGGTTTGTACGGCATCGCCATCGCCGCCACCGCAATGTTGTCGATGGCGGGCATGATCGTCGCACTCGATGCCTACGGGCCGATCACCGACAACGCGGGCGGCATCGCCGAGATGGCCGAACTGCCCTCGGAGATCCGCGACATCACCGATCCGCTCGATGCGGTGGGCAACACCACCAAGGCGGTGACCAAGGGCTATGCCATCGGCTCGGCAGCACTGGCCGCGCTGGTGTTGTTCGCCGACTACACGCACAACCTGCAGGCGGCCAATCCCGGCCAGGAGTTCCGCTTCGACCTCAGCGACCACACGGTGATCATCGGCCTGCTGATCGGTGGCCTGATTCCCTACCTGTTCGGCGCGATGGCGATGGAAGCGGTCGGTCGCGCGGCCGGCGCGGTGGTGGAGGAAGTGCGGCGGCAGTTCCGCGAGATCCCCGGCATCATGCAGGGCACCGCCAAGCCGCAGTACGACAAGGCGGTGGACATGCTGACCCGCTCGGCGATCCGCGAAATGATCGTACCGTCGCTGCTGCCGGTGGCGGTGCCGGTGGTGGTCGGCCTGCTGCTGGGGCCACGCGCGCTGGGCGGCCTGCTGATCGGCACGATCGTCACCGGCCTGTTCGTGGCCATTTCGATGACCACCGGCGGCGGTGCCTGGGACAACGCCAAGAAGTACATCGAGGATGGCCACTTCGGCGGCAAGGGCAGCGAAGCGCACAAGGCAGCGGTGACCGGCGACACCGTGGGTGATCCGTACAAGGACACCGCCGGGCCGGCGATCAATCCGCTGATCAAGATCATCAACATCGTGGCGTTGTTGCTGGTGCCGCTGTTGTAGGTTGCGCGCCCCGCCCGGGGCGATGGTTCCCGGTAGATCCACGCCAAGCGTGGATGAGCAGAGGCCGTAGAGTCGAGCAGACCCGACTCTACGGCCGCGCCCACCGCAACCGATGGACCGCAAGCAGCACCGCTGCGATCACCCAGCAGGCGTAGATCGGTCGGTTCCAGCCGTCGAAGGTGCTGAGCGGACTGCCAATGAAGGCAAGCGAGGCCAGCCATGCACAGACCACGCCAGGCAAGCGCACGCCTCGCCAGATGCAGAATGCAGCGAACACCAGCAAGGGCCAGGCAAGAATGACGGCCGGGGTGAACGGTGCCAGTGAAAGGAGCGCCACGCATGCAGCAAGGACCACGCTGCACCAGGCCAGTACCCGCAACGTCCGTATCGCCATTCCAGCCTCCCCTCTTCCAATGTGGGTCGTGCACCAGCATAACATCTGGGGGCAGCAGTGAATTCCCGATTGCGTCCAGAGTCCTTTCCTGCGGAAAGGTACCCGGCGCCGCTGCCGATCACCGCCCGCGCAGGAAGAACGCCACCGGTACCATCACGTCCACCGGGTCGCCGGCCACATCGGCCGGCGGCGCCGGCACCGGGCTGGCCCGCTGCACGGTGTCCAGTGTCTCCTGGTCGAGCAGTGCGAAGCCGCTGCTGCGCTCGATGCGCGGTGCCGACACGCGGCCGTCGCGGGCAACCGCAAAGCGCACGTAGGCGACGCCCTGCTGGCGCAACCGTTCGGACTGGCGTGGATAACGCCGATGCTGTTGCAGGTGTCCCAGCAGCAACCCCTGCCAGGTGGCGTTGGCACTGCTGCGTTCGCCAGCCGTGGTACGCGGTGCAGCGTAACGTGCTGCTGCCTGTGCAGGAACGTCCGGCGGCGCCAGCGTGCGATCGACGTTGGCGTCCGCAGCTTCCTCTGTCGGCTTCGCAGGTGGCTCGAGCGGGGCCGCAAGTTCCCCTTGTGGCAGCGTCGGCGCTTTGATCTGTTCGTGCTGCTTCGGCACGGTCACGCGCCGCTGCTGCTCCTGCTGCAATGGTCCGGCGGGCAGCGCGCGCGGCGGTACCAGCGGCGCCTGCGCGGCGGGAGCCAACTCCAGCATCAAGGCGGCAGGAGGCGCCACCGCCACGACTGGCGGCATGCGCGACGCCCACCACCACAGCGTACCGATCAGCACCGCATGTGCCAGCAGCACGATCGCCAGGCTGGTCGCCCAGCGCTGCAGCCCGCTCATCGAGCGCCCTGCTCCAACCCGACCAGGGCAACCTTCAGGTAACCGGCACTGCGCATTGCGTCCAGCGTCGCCATCAGGTCTCCATAGGAGACGCGCTGATCGGCACGCAGATAGAGGCGCTGCGACGTATCGCCATGCGTTGCCGAGCGCAGCGCAGTGGCGAGGCCATCGCGTGCCACCGGCGCCTCGCCCACCCGCAGCGACAGGTCGGCCTGCACGGTCACATACACCGGCGCATTTTCTGCCGGCGTCGCCTGCGCACCGCTGGCGGGGAGCTGTACCGGCACCGACACCGTAGCCAGCGGCGCGGCCACCATGAAGATGATCAACAGCACCAGCATCACGTCGATGAAGGGCGTGACATTGATCTCGTGGGCTTCTTCCGGGGTGTCATCGCGTCCGGATGCGGTCCTGATCGCCATGGTGCGCCTCAGTTCACTGCACGCAGCGTGCCTGCCGGCGCACGGCGTGCAGCCCGATCCAGATCACGCGACACCAGTTGCTGCACAGCTGCGGACAGATCGCCCAGCAGGCCGCGCAGGCCCGCCAGCACCCGGGTGAAGTGGTTGTAGACCAGCACCGCCGGGATCGCTGCGACCAGACCGAGCGCGGTAGCCAGCAGCGCCTCGGCAATGCCTGGCGCAACCACGGCAAGGTTGGTGGTGTTGCTGTGGGCGATGCCGATGAAGCTGTTCATGATGCCCCACACGGTGCCGAACAGGCCCACGAACGGCGCCACTGCGCCAATGCTGGCAAGCACGCCGATGCCACGACGCTGGTTGCGTGCGGTCTCCAGTTCCAGACGCTCCAGTCGTGACGCCACCCGGTCCTTGATCCCCTCACGATGATCGAGTTCCTGCGACAGATGCAGCTCGGTGCGCGCAGCATCCAGCATGGCGGCGACGATGCTCTGTTGCAGTGCGGGCTCGCCGCCTGCGTCCGGCAGGCTGGGTGCCGACAGCAGCAGGCTTCGCGCGAGGCGCAAGGCGCGCGCCTGTCGGGCCAGTTCCCAGCCCTTGGCCAGCAGCACGGTCCAGGTGGCCAGCGAGGCTACAGCCAGGGCAATCATCACGCCCTTCACCACCACATCGGCAGCCAGGTACATGCCCCAGGGGGTCAGTGCGGGGGCGGCCATGGGCGCCAGATCAGCAGGCAGCATCGTCAGAGGTTCCATTGGAATCGGAAGAGATGGCGCGACGGCGGGCAGCGCGCGGATCGGCGGCATCGTCCACGCCCACCAGCGACGCAGGATCGAAACGTGGCGCCGGTCGACTCAGGACATAGCCGGCACTGACCGCAAAGAACAGGCCAACGCCCAGCAGCAGGCGCCAGGACGGGTGTGCGCCCCAGCAGAACATCGCAAATCCCACCGCCATGCCCGCGCTGGCAAACGCCTTGCCCTTGCGCGATACCGCGCCCTGCTCACGCCACAGGCGCAGCGACGGGCCGTAGCGCGGATGGGAAAGCAGCCGCTGTTCGAACCTGGGCGAACTGCGCGCGAAGCAGCCCACCGCCAGGATCAGGAAGATGGTGGTCGGCATGACCGGCAGCAGCGCGCCGATCACTCCCAGCGCGACCATCAGCCAGCCGAGCGCGAACCAGAGCCAGCGCATCAATCGCGCGCCAGCACGCGGTGCAGCGACATCAGGAAAACTCCACTTCGACATGGCCGTGCACGCTGCGGAACGCGGCATCGGCGGCATCGATCACTTCCTGCTCCTGCGCCGGCGACAGCACCACTGCATCCAGTGCAGCAGTGAACTCGCGCCAGTGCCGCGCGGCCCCATCAGGATGTGCCGCCAGGTGACGCGCGCCGAAATCACGATCCAGGCCGAGCGCAGCCGCCATCTTGTAGAGCACGGTGCCGCCCAGGTTGGAACCTTCGGCGACATACAACCAGCCCAACGCGGTCGGCAGCGGCAGGTCATTCCCGAGTGCGGCGATGTCCTCGCCCGGCAGCACCTGTTCCAGGTCCTGCAGGTCGCTGCGCACCTGCTGCAGGCGACGGCGTTCAGCCAGGTCCGGCAGCAATGCGTCCAGCGCCGGGCTGGCATACAACGCGTCGATGCTGCGGTGGAAGCGGTACTGCACGCGCAGGAAGCGAGCGAAATTGTTGCGGTCGGCAAAGATGTCGCCGGCCATGATGCGCTTGTCGAGGGCACCATGGCTGTCGCGGGTGGCGGCCTTAAGCCGCACGCTGCGGCTGTCTTCGAGGGATGTCTGAACGGTCATCGGGAGTGCCAGGGAAAGCGTCCCCCTGTAGACGATCCCAGCGAGGGTTCCCCCAACCCTGCTTGCGTCGATAATGCAGGTTCCTTTCCATTGCCAGGGCCCCACCGATGATCACCACCGAACCGCGCATGACCAACCTGTTCCTGCAGCTGGGTCTGGATGCCAGTGCCGAGGGCATTGCCCGGTTCATCGCCGACCACCAGCTGGCCGCCGGCGTGGAAGTGGCCGATGCCCCGTACTGGAACGAGGCCCAGCGCCAGTTCCTGGCTGAATCGCTGCAGGCCGATGCGGCGTGGACCACCGTGGTCGACGAACTGAACGAGGCGCTGCACGAAGCGGCGGTGAAGGCGACGCCCGGGCTGTAATTGCCCGATGGTAGCGCCGGCATGAACCGGCGCTACCGTTAGGTGATCCGCCGGGCATGGCCCGGCGCTACCGTCGTGATGCGGGCGAACCGCCGGGCGTGGCCCGGCGCTACCAGTAGATCCACGCCATGCGTGGATCGTTGCTCAATACCGCCAGGTAAAGGCCAATCGCGCGGTCCGGCCCGGAGCCGGCATCACACCCAGCGCCAGCGGATCCAGGTAGTAGCGGTCGGTCACGTTGTCCACGTTCGCTTCCACCGACAGCTGGTCGTTGAAACTCCAGCTCGCAAACAGATCCACCAGCGTGGTCGGCCGGTACAGCTGCTGGATCGCTGACAGGCCTACGTTCCAGTCCTTGTCCAGCTTGCTGATCGGGCCAGCGTTGTGGACCACGCGGGTGCCGAAGGTCAGCCGCTCGTCGAACAGGCGCGAGCCCAGGGTCAGGTTGACCATGTAGCGCGGCGGGTTCTGGGTGTTGCTGTAGGAACCTTCGAAGCCACCATCCACGCAGTCCGGCGTGCCGATCAGCTCCTCGATCCCGCGCTGGACGCCGTACGCGCGGCGTTCGGCAGCGATGTCCGGCGCGCAGGTCTTGGCCTTGAAGTAATAGTGCGCCGACAGATCGACAAACACCTTGCCGCTGTCATAGCTGGACTGGAACTCCATGCCCGACACCTTGAAGCGGTCGACGTTGCGGATCAGGCCGGCCGACAACGTGCGGTAGTCGCGGGTGATCAGGTCATCGATGCGGGTATCGAAGTACGCCAGCTTCAGCGCCAGGCGGTCACCGGCAGTGAACAGGTCGTGCTGGATCGTACTGGCGCCCAGTTCCCAGCTGCGCGCGCGCTCGGGCTTCAGTTCGTCCACCGGCTTGGCTGCCGTGAACAGGCCGAGCGTGGTCTCGAACAGGCTCGGCAGCTTGGTGCCTTCGGCGTACTTCAGGTAGACCATGCTGTCTTCGCTGAAACGGAAGGCCACGCTGGCTGTCGGCGAGAACGCGCTGTCACGACGGCGGATCGGCTGCGACCAGGTCCAGCTCACCGGCACCTTCAGGTCCTCTGCAGCGTCGGCGTCATAGAAGTTCCAGCCACCGATGTCGCCGACGGTGCCCTTCTTGTACGGCGAGGCCAGCAGCGACTCCTGGGTGAAGTTGCCGTTCGCGTCCGGATACCAGTTCAACAGCGCGATGCGCTTGGCCCGCCACGACGGCAGCGCGGGATTGCCGTTGAGCAGTTCGGTGTAGCGGTACTGACCTTGGACTTCGTATCCGTCCGGCGTGGCCAGGCGGTTGCGGTCATGCACGTCCACGCGGTTCCAGCGCCCGCCCAGCTGCATCTCCCAGTGTTCGTCCGGCGCCCACTTCAGCGACGCCACCGCGCTGTATTCCTTGCGCTCGGCATTGCGCAGGAAGCGGTTGTTGACCAGATCGTCCTGCATGATCGGGCCGGAGCTGCCCGGGGCGATGTCTTCATCGCTGTAGGACAGGCCGTAATCGAGGGTGAAGCGGCCGGCACTGCTGTCGAACACCGAGGTATTGCTGGCGTCCAGACCGAAGCGCTTCTGCCGCAACGGGTTGCGGTAGGCATCCTTGTAGCCGGGGTTGCCGCTGAAGCTGGGCGCGTCGTACCACTCGGTACGGCGGTCGAAGTACCACGGGGTGATGCCGGTCAGGCTGTTGTACATCACGCTGTCGGCATCGGTGTACCACGCGTTGACGCGCAGGTCGATCAGCTCGCTGTCCGGGTTGAACCGGTAGCGCAGGCTGTAGCTGTCCATATCGACGTGGCCCGGGTCCCACTGCGGGACGCGGTCACGTTCGACGCGGATGATCTGCGAGGCCATGATCTCGCCAGCGGTGCCTTCATAGCGACGATAGCCGGCTTCCAGTGTCTGCGCATCGTCGATGCGCCAGGTGCCCTTGAGCAGGGTCGATTTCGAACGCGAGGACGTGTTCAACACTTCGGTACGCGGCGGGTTCAGCGGGGCCAGGGTGCGACGGGTCTGCGGGAAGTCGTCGTAGCCCTTGCTGCCGGAAAAGTAATTGCCGTTGTCGCGGTATGCATAGGCGGCCACCAGGTCGAAGCGATCCCAGTGCCCGGCAGCGGCCACATTGAAGAACTGGCTGCCGGTGGCGCTGCGATCGCTGCGCGGCACGGCCTCGTAGCCGGGCAGGTTGTTGGCGCTGCCGTTGGCCAGTCCCCCGCGCACGCGTACGCCGACATCGCGCCCCTCGCGCAGCACGTCATCGACATTCAGGGTTTCCATTTCGACCACGCCACCGATACCGCCGGAGGCATTGGCCTGCAGGCTCGGGCCCTTGGTGATGGTCAGCCGCGAGATCAGGTCGGGGTCGAGGTAGGTGCGCTGCGACTGGCCGGCATAGCCACGGTAAGTGTCCATGCTGGACTGGCCACCGTCGATGATGACCGGCACCCGGCCCTGGCCCTGGATGCCGCGGATGTTGACGTCGAAGCCATTGCCCACACGTGGATCGCCAGCGGTAACACCGGCCACGCCCTTGACGATGTCGCCGTTGGAGGTGCCGCGGAACCGCTCCAGTGCGACGCGGCCGATGCTGGTGGTCGAACCCACGCTGCGGTAGCTGTCGAGCAGGCGTGCTTCATCGCTGGTGGCACCACTACCAACAATGTCGCCGGCCACGCTCAGCGTGTCGGTGACGATGACACCGCTGCCGGCCTGCACCGGCGGTGCCGCTTCCAGGGTGACCGCATCGGCGCTGACCCTGCGCATTGCCACGCCCGTGCCCTGCAGCAGGTGCTGCAGCGCCTCGCTGGCCGACAGGCTGCCACTGACCGCGCGCGAGGTTGCGCCCTGCGCCAGCGATGCGGGATACACCACCTGCACGCCGGACTGGCGCATGTAGCTGCGCAATGCTTCGTCCAGGGGTTGCGCCGGGATGTCGAAGCGCTGCACGGCAGCGTGGTCGCCGCTGGCGCTCTGCGCCAGTACGGAGGGTGCGGCACTGGCAAGACCGGCAGCCAGCAATGCGATGCACAGTCGGGACGGGCGCAGCATGCGGCGCGGGCGGTGGGAGTCGAACATGGGGAACCTGTCAGGTAATCGGTGCCGCGAACGCGGCGTCATCCACGGCGGACGTGGACACGGCGACGTACGTGGCGGCGGCGGGTACGTTCGCGGGGTAAGACGGATGGGCGCGCGGCAACCCCAAGAGGGATTTGCGGTCGCAGTGGGTGCCGACCGTTGGTCGGCACACTGGGATGATTCGCGATGATCATCCACGCATGGCGTGGATCTACTGAACGATGGCGACGCCGAATGGAAGACGGGTGACCTGCAGCCCTGCAGTTGCGGCCAGCGCGTCCAGCGCCTGCTCCGGGCGATCGATGCGCAGCGCCGCGCTCACCGCCGGCAGCCGCGACAGATCGCCACGCACGAAGGTCGGGCCAGCGCGATAGCGCCCCACCCATCGCACAGCATCGGCGACGCTGGCCTGGTCCAGCAGCAGTTCGCCCTGCCGCCATGCGCCCACGCTGTCGGCCGGCACATCCTGCAGACGCATCACCCCGCTGTGTTCGCCATAGGCCGCACGCTGGCCCACCTGCAGGTATGTCCAGCCGCCGTCGGCCGGGCTGGCCACGCGCACCCTGCCCTGCCCGACCTGTGTCTCCACCCGGTCATCCCCGCGCGCGACGGTGAACGCGGTCGAGATGTCCTCGATCACGCCATTGCCCGCTTGCACGCTGAAGCGCCGCTGCGCATCCGGACTGACCTGGAACCAGGCACGCCCGCGCAGCAGCTCGATCTGGCGTGCGTCCGCATCGAAGCGCACGGCGATTGCACTGTCCGCATCCAGCACGGCACGGCTGCCATCAGGCAGCTGCACGCTCTGCACGACATGTGTGCTGCGGTGATCGGCCTGCAGGCGCAACCAGGCTTCCGGCCATGCAACCAGCATCACCAGCGCGGCCGTGGCCGCCATTGCCCAGCGCAGGCGATTCACCCTGCGCCGCTCGACGGGCGCAGCCTGCGGGCGTGGGCCCACACTGCGCCACAGCGCGCGCTCGTGCTCGAAGGCCTGGCGGTATCCTGGCTGTTGCAGCCAGCGCTCGAACTCGTGCATGCGCGCATCGCAGATATCACCGGATGCCAGCCACGCGATCCAGCCCTGGGCCTGTTCGGCCAGGGCATCGTCATTGGCGGCGGGCAGCATGTTCGGCGGGCTCATCGGCTGGCAGACAGGCGCATTCAAGCGCGGGCGGGGGAACTAGACCGCATCCACGGTCCAGTAATCAAGACGTTTCAGCGAAGCTCATCCCCAAGTCCGGTCGATCATCGACCGTTGCGCGCCCAGGCCAGGCGTTGCAGCGCGGTACGCACATGGTTCTCCACCGTGGTCACCGACACACCAAGACGCCGGGCGATCTCGGCCTGGGTCAGGCCCTGCAGGCGATTGAGCCGGAAGATGGTGCGCGTCGGCTCGGGCAGGTGGCCGGCAGCATCGAGCACGCGCTGCAACTCATCCTGCGCCATCACCTGCTCCTCGGTCGAAATCACCTCGTCCGGCCCCCACAGGTAGTGGTCGGCCAGCAGGCGGTTGCGCCGGGTCGATTCGCGCCCGTGGTCCGTGGCCAGATTGGTGGCCAGCCGGAACAGGTAGGCACGCGGGTTGTCGATGGCCTGGCTGTCGTCAACCCCGCGGGCCTTGAACCACACCGCCTGGATCACATCCTCGGCACCATTGTCGCCGCCGAGGATGCGCTGCACCCGGCGCAGCAGCGCAGGCCGCTCGCGGATCAGCAGTTCGGTGAGGCAGGCGGCATTGGAGGACATGCGCGGAACCGGGACGACAGACGGAAGGCGCCGCGGATGCTACTCCGTTAATGCGAATCAGTCACGTTCTCATCAATGGATGCAGTCGGTCAGGGCGTCGTAGATGCTCTGCGAGGTGCCGGGCAGCGGGTCATGCAGCGGGTCGCGGGCGGCGAGTGCGGTGTGGAAGGCCTCCACCGGAGTGCTCGGCTGCAGTGGCAGGCGGCACAGCCAGGTCGGCTGCCGGGCCACCACTGTGCCGTCGTTTCGGGAGACTTCCAGATCGCTGGCGGCAAACGCCCACAGGCACTCGTGGACGGTGCCGCGTACCGCATCCACCGAACAGCGCAGGCGCAGGGCATGGATATCGCTGTACTCGCCCTCGCAGAAGGTGTCGCCACAGATCGCGTCGAAGCCATGCTGCAGGCGCCCCTCCAGGGCAAAGAAGCGGTCCCAGTTGGCTTCCTGATGCGGGTAGTCGATCAGATCGACGTAGGGGAAGGCCTGGGCCGAAGGCGCGGCCAGCAACGCACAGAAAAGGCCAAATGGCAGGGCGAACAGGTTCATGCGGCAACTCCTCGGGAAGGTGCGTCCAGCCTGCCGGCCTGGCCGGGGCGAACCCATCGGGGAACCCCGCTCTGGCCCCTCCTCCGGGGGCGAGTGCGCAGGTCGGCGCCCCCCTACCCTGCACAGTGGCCGGCAAAGGCATAAAATGGAGAGCTATCCGTCTACATCCCCCACCTGGAGCACACCATGGGTCTGGAACTCGTCTCGCCCGGCAAGAACCCGCCGGAAGAAATCAACGTCATCATCGAGATCCCGAAGGATTCCGAGCCGGTGAAGTACGAAGTGGACAAGGAAACCGGCGCGATCTTCGTCGACCGCATCCTTTCCACCCCGATGCGCTACCCCTGCAACTACGGCTACGTGCCGAGCACCCTGTGCGGCGACGGCGATCCGGCCGACGTGCTGGTGGTGCTGCCGCTGCCGCTGGTCCCGGGTTCGGTGGTGCGTTGCCGTCCGGTCGGCGTGCTGAAGATGAGCGATGAGGCAGGCAGCGACGAGAAGATCCTGGCCGTGCCGGTCACCAAGGTGTTCGGCGGCTACGCGCACGTGGAAGACATCGAGCAGGTGTCCAGCCACTGGCTGGAGCGCATCGGCCACTTCTTCGAGCACTACAAGGACCTGGAGAAGGGCAAGTGGGTCAAGCTGGACGGTTGGGGCGGCGCGGCTGAGGCCAAGCAGATCCTGATCGAGGCGCACCAGCGCCACCTCGACAGCAAGGCCTGAGACTGAACAGCATTGCTCCGGCGCACGGCGTCGGAGCGATGCGGGTCACGTTTCATGACGGCGGCACATCACCTTTGCCGCCGTATTAGGTAAATTGCGTCACTTCACACGTCGTCGACATCGACCGTCGAGACAGCCAGGGGAATGTGTCGTGCGTATTCTGCTTGTTGGGGATACAGCCAGCCTGCCGGCTGAGCTGACCGAATTCATTGCCGATCTTGGGGAAGACTGGCAGCCGTTGACCGCCACCGATGGCCATACCGCGATGACCGCGGTCGCCACCCAGGGCGTGGACGCGGTGATCGTCTGCCCGCAGCTGCCCGATCTCAACGCGACCACGTTGCTGGGGCAGATCCGCACCTTGCGCCCGGAGACCATCCGCATCGCACTGGTCGATGCACAGCATGGCAACCGGCCGCCGCCGGCGCGCCTGATCGGTGTCGCCCATCGCTTCCTGCCATTGCCGTTGGCACCGGAAGTACTGCTGGAAGCACTGACCAGCCTGGAAGAGCTGCGCGAAGTGCTGGACAGCCCGCGCCTGCGCGATGCCATCGGCCGCATCGAGAAGCTGCCCTCGCCGCCGCACCTGTACCTGAGCCTGACCCAGGCGCTGGAACATGACGACGACGCCGACAGCGCCGATGTTGCCAAGCTGGTCGCAGCCGACCCGGCGATCGCGGCCAAGGTGCTTCAGCTTTCCAATTCGGCGTTCTTCAGCCAGGGTCGCACCATCGCCGACCTGCGCACGGCCGTGACCCGGCTGGGCTTGGCGACGCTGCGCGACCTGGTGCTGGCCAGCGAGGTGTTCTCCGCACCGACCTTGTCTGGCGCCGAACGCAACTCGCTGCAGCAGCGTGCCTTGATGGCCTCGCGATTGGCCGCACGTCTGCTGCCCGACTCCAGCGCCGAACTGGGTGCCACCGCCGCACTGCTGGCCGACATCGGCCTGCTGTTGCCGGGCGTGCGCAACGAACGCAGCGAACCCGAGCTGGCGGGCGACGACCGCCCCGGCCATGCCGAAGCCGGCGCCTATCTGCTGGGCCTGTGGGGCCTGCCGATGCCGATCATCGAGGCGGTGGCGTTCCATCTGCAGCCGCAGCGCGCGAACACCCGCAGCTTCTGGGTGACCGGTGCGGTGCACGTGGCGCTGGCACTGGTCAACGGCGATCCGGTGGATGAAGAGTATCTGCAGCGCGCCGGTGTACTGAACAAGCTGCCGCAGTGGCGCGAGCACGCCAACAGCCTGATGGGGCTGGTGCCGAGCGACGCCTGAGGCGTAGCGGCGGACGAGTGTAAAGCGGATGGAGGGCAGGCCGGGTGGCCTGCCCTTTTTCGTTGTGCCGGAAGATTCATCCACGCATGGCGTGGATCTACTGGAAGCGACCGGAGGTTCAGCGGCGCGGGGCGTGGATCACCCTCTGGTGACCGGAGGTTCGTCCGCGCGTGGTGTGGATCAGCCGTTGGTGAGCGGAAGTTCGTCCGCGCGTGGTGTGGATACCCGCGTTGCCTGATCGTGCAAACAAGAAGGGCGGACCTTGCGGCCCGCCCTCCTCTTGCTGCTGTCACGCTTCGATGGATCAGAAGCGCTGGGTGTACTTCATGTAGTAGAAGCGACCGATGTCGAAGCCACCGTAGTACGAGAAGCTCGAGTTCGGCTGGCTGTACATGATCGGGCCCTCGTGGTTGAACACGTTGTTGGCACCCGCCGAGATGGTGGCGTTCCACGGAGTGTTGTAACGCACCTGCAGGTCGTGGAAGGTGTTCGAACCGGTGTTGCGGACCGGAATGGCCAGGGTGTAGGCCGAGGAGAAGTCCGGGTTGTTGCACTCGGCGCCGCCGGTGCGGTCGTAGGAGCACTCTTCCTTCAGGCCCGAGTAGTAGCGCATGCCCCAGTTGACACCGAAGTTGCCCAGGCTCCAATCGATGTTCAGGTTCGAACGCACGCGGAAGTTGCCACCCCAGTCGCCCGTGCCCCAGCCGGTGTGCTGCTCGACGGCAGTCTGCTCTTCGTTGTCGCGCTTGTACTCGAGGTAATCGACATAGGTGGTCTTCCAGTCGATGACGATGTTGCCGAAGGAGAATTCCGGCAGGCGGTACTTGATGCCCAGATCGTAACCTGCGGTTTCCTGGTAGCCACCGTTGATCAGCGTACGGGTGACGTCGGTCACCTGCGAGCCATTCTCCGGGTCGCGGGTGACACGGTCACACGCATTGGCGTTGCCCAGGATGTAGCACTGGTTGAGGATCGAGGTCACCGATTCGGCCGCGATCACGTTGTCGATGCGGATCTTCCACCAGTCCAGACTGATGTCCAGGCCCTGCACGAAGTTCGGGCTGTAGACCAGGCCGACCGTCCAGGTCTTGGAGGTTTCCGGCAGCAGCTCGGCATTGGAGCCGGACAGGTAGGCGTAGTTGGACTGCGACCCCGGACCGGTGGCATCGATGCCGCCCGACGCTTCCTGGCGGAAGTTGGCCGGCACGGCGCCGGCGCAGCGTGCGGCAACCTGCGGGTTGCGTACGGCAGCACCGAACAGGGTGTCACACGGATCGGTGTACTTGTCGAAGGTCTGCGAGGTGCCGCCGTACAGGTCGGCCACCGTCGGCGCACGGAAGCCCGTGGCGTAGGTGCCGCGCACCAGCAGGTCGTCGATCGGCTTCCACTTCAGGCCGAACTTGCTGTTGAAGGTGTTGCCGAAGGTGTTGTAGTCCGAGTAACGGCCAGCCATGTCGACCGACAGCTCCTTGGCGAACGGCAGGTCGGCCAGGATCGGCACGTTCAGCTCGAGGAAGAACTCGTTGAGCTTGTAGCCACCGGCGGTGGACGCACCGGCCAGGTCGGTGCTCAGGCCCGACTGCAGCAGCGCATCCGGGTTGTACTCGGCCTCCTCTTCGCGGTGCTCATAGCCTGCGGCGAACGACAGGTCACCGGCCGGCAGGGTGAACAGCGCGCCGGACAGGTTGGCGCTGTAGACCTTGGAGGTGGTCAGCGAGGTGTCGTGGGTCGGCAGGAAGAGGTACTTCTGCAGATCCGGGTTGGACAGCGAGCCAGCGCCTTCGACGCCGTAGCCCAGCAGCGGGTTCCACGGGGTGCAACCGGCGATGACCGCGCCCGGAGCACCGCAGTAGGCAACTCCGTTTTCGACGAACGACGGGCCGACAGCATTCTTCACGTTCGGGATGAACAGGTTGCCGGTGCCGGTCTTGGTGCCCTTGTTACGGTTGTAGACGTAACCCACATCCCAGTCGAAGTACTTGTCGCCGAACTCGAACGAACCTTCCAGGCCTGCCGAGAAGCGGAAGGTGTTCAGCTCGGACTTGGTCTGGCGCGGCATTTCCCAGGTACGACGCATGAAGTCGACATCCTGGTCCAGCGGGTTGAACGCACTGTCCTTGGACAGCTTGGTGCCGTAGGCGCTGGAACGGTACGGGTAACCGGCGATCTGCTGCAGTGCTTCGCGTTCGGTGTACAGAACGTTGGCGGTACCGCGGATGTTGTCGGTGAAGTCGTACTGGCCGTTGGCAAACACCGAGCGACGCTTGATCCCGGTCGACAGATACATCTGCTGCGACGGGTTGGACAGGTCAGCGTTGGTCAGCTCGTGGTAGTTGGCGAAATCGGTCGGATCGGCACCCGGGTTCACGACGTAGTTGTTGCCGCCGGTGACCAGCACGCCCTTCTCGGTGATCGCCGACCAGCCATTGGCATCGTCTTCGGTCGGGAACGCATGACGCGGGCCGTTGGCGTAGGCGCTGAAGCTGCGGTCCTTGGCCAGCACCGGCTTCTCGTCACTGTACTCTGCACCCAGGGTCAACGAGCCACGGTCATTGGTCATGCCGTAGACGAAGTTGTAGGTTTCCTTGTCGCCGTCGCCCTGGCCGTACTGGCCGCGGTAGACGCTGGCTTCCAGGCCATCGAAGTTCTTGCGGGTGATGATGTTGACCACGCCGGCAATGGCATCGGAGCCGTAGATGGCCGATGCGCCGTCGGTCAGCACTTCCACGCGCTCGACGATCGAGGTCGGGATCGACGCCAGATCGGTGTAGCCACCGGAGCTGACGCCCATGCGCTTGCCGTCCAGCAGCACCAGGGTGCGCTGCGGGCCGAGGTTGCGCAGGTCAACGTACTGGCCGCCGACTTCTTCGCCCGAAGACAGGGCATCGGCGCGGCTGATCGCCGGCGAACCGGTGGCCGACAGGTTCTGCACGATGTCGGCAACGCTGGTGAAGCCCTGCTTTTCAATGTCGGCGCGCTGCAGCGCGATCACCGGCTGTGCGGTTTCCATGCTCGCCTGGCGGATGCGCGAACCGGTGACCGAAATGCGGTCCAGGTCGGTCGTGCCGCCGGCAGCTGCGTCCTGCGCCGAAGCGAAGGACGGTGCCAAGGCAAGCGCAATGCCGGCCGGCAACAAGCCGAGCCGCACTGCAGGAATACGAACGTTCATCAATCTCTCCAAGGTACGTGTTAGTAGCGTGTTAAAACGCCGTAGCACGTTACGATTGCGTTGCAGCGCTGTATTTGCGCGACACAACCGGAGACTTTGCGGAGTGTGGCGGAAGCTGTCCGTCGTTCTCGCGGAAGCGCGAAGCGGACTGGCCGTAGCGGGCACGGAAGGCACGCGCGAAGCTGCAGCAGTTGTCGAAACCGCTGGCGGCAGCGACTTCGCCGACCATCATGTCGGTATCGCGCAGCAGATCGGCCGCGCGCTCAAGGCGCAACCGTGCCGAAAGCGACTGCGGGCTCTCCTCGTACAGGCTCTGGAACGTCTTGGAGAGATACCAGCTGGAGAAGTTGGTCAGCTCGGCCAGTTCGCCGATGCGCACCACACGGTGGCTGTTGCCTTCCAGATACAGACGCGCGCGCTGCATGCGACCGAACACCTGGCGCTTGCGACTGCGCGAGCGGCCGGGGCAACGCTGTACGTTGTCGGCCAGGCTGCGCTGCAGACCGGCCAGATGCAGCAGCAACGGACGCAGTGCCTGCGCCGGCTGTCCGCTGGCGAGGGCGTCACGCCACAGGCGCAGTGCCACGCGGGCATCGGCACGGTTCATCAGGCCGCGGCCGGCATACAGCCCGCAATCGGCCATCTCGGTCAGCACGCGCAGCGCTTCGACGTTCAGGTTCATGCCCACGCACAGGCCGTTGCGTCCGGCCTGGACCAGCGGCCTGGACTCCTTCTCGAACGCGATCCACTCGCCCTGGCGAAGCCGGAACCGCCCTTCCTTCGCTTCCACCCACGAGGTACCGCGCACCTGCATCCAGACGCTGAAGCTGGTGCCGGCGGTCTGCAGGCTGCCGAGGCGGGCAACGCCCATGCAGGTCGGCGCGACATCGTCGATCGCCTTGTCCAGGGATACGGTTTGGCCACGATCGGCCAGCGAGAGTTGACGCATGAGGGCACCACGGATTTGCCAAGTACAGGCCTCCGTTTTGCCAAATCAGGCGACAGCGCGTCAGGAAAGACTGCCGAGATCGCCACGAATTCGCGGCGAGATCGTCACGAAGAAGTTACGAAGGCCCTTTTTCGTTCAATATCAGCAGCTTGGAGAATGCAGGGAACAGCGCGGGCGGTTGTTCGGGCAGTCGCATCACGCCGATGTCGGCACCATCGCTGATGGCCAGGGCCAGGTACAGGCTGTTTCCGTCGGCACTGGCGCTGAGTCCATTGCCCGCGCTCAGGCGCTGCGCGTCCAGGCAGCGCTCCGCTTCTTCGCGCCCGGACTGGATACGGACCAGGGTCGTGCCGCAGCTGGCACTGCTGCCGAGGTAGTCGATGCTGCCATTGCCGGCCACGGTCCAGGTCCGGTAGCGCCAACGGCTGGGCCGGTCCTCGCTGATCTGCTGCACGGTGGCAGGGGTCAATGCCGCGTCCACCGACCACAGCCCGCCGGCTGCCAGCCGGGTGAACAGCACCCGCCCGGTACTGCGGTCGAAACGCGCCTGCGACACGCCTTCCAAACTAGCCAACCGCCGCCACGGCTGCGCACTGCGGTCGAACAGGCTCAACCGGGTGTGCTGGTCGGCATCGCGTTCAACCACCAGCAGCTGCTCCGCGTCGGCGCCGTACAACGCCTGCAACGGCTGCTCGGCGGGCACCGGAAGGCGATGCAGCTGTTCGTCGCGCGGGGCGATCTCGTAGACAACCGCTTCGCCATGCTCATCACGGCCCACCACCAGCAGATGCCGGCTGTCGTCCGACCAATCGGGCGCCTGCCGTGCTTCCGGCTTCAGCCCTTCGATCGGCCGCAACGACTCTGGCCGCTGCATGTCGGCCCACCACAGCGCAAAGCTGCCGGAACGATCAGAACTGAACACCAGTTGCCGTCCATCCGGCGCCACCATCGGTTGCCCATCACGGCCGCTGGAGGCGAACAGACGCTCACCTTCACCGCCCAGCGCGGGCATCCTGAACACGCCGAACTGCGCGCGCCGATGCACGAACGCCAGCATGTCGCCGCGGCGTGAGACCGTCGGCCACTGCGCATCGTCGAGCCCCGCGTCGCGCAGCGTGCGGCGCTCGACGTCGAGGTAGTACAGGCGTGCTTCGCTGTCCACATGGCGACCGAACACGATATGGCGACCGTCGCCCAGCCATGCCCAACCGCGCAGCTCGGCCGATTCGGTCGTCAACTGTTCGGGCGTACCGCCGCTGGCAGGCATCCGCCACAGGTCGCCCAGCTGAGGGTTGCGGACAAACACCAGCCATTTGCCATCCGGGGAATAGCGCGGGGCGTAGTCGAAATCATCCTCGTCGACCGCGTAGTCCAGTGCCCGCCATTGGCCGGTGGCCAGATCGAGCACGCGGATGCCGCGATGGGCATAACGACCGACCATGCTGCCGAAGACCAGGCCACGGCCATCGGGCGTCCAGTCGAAACTAAGCAGCTCGGTGCCGTCGCAGCGCGTGGCCTGGCGCACGGCACCGCCGGTGGCGCTGGCGATCAATACCTGGCAGCTGTCATCGGCACCAAAGCGGGCGAAGGCGATTTCGCGGCCATCCGGCGACCAGTTCGGGAAGCGGTCGCTGGCACCTGCCGGCGGCGAAAGCAGCTGGCGTGCGGGTGCATTGCCGGAGGTCTGCACCTTGATGGCGTTGCCGCCGTTCCCGTCGTCGTTGGCGCCTTCGTAGGCGACCTGCGATCCGTCAGGCGAAAGTGTGGGATAGGTCTCAAAACCGGCCGTGGCGGTAATCAAACGATACGGCCGCTCAGGGCTTCCGATCACCCGCGTGCCGTTCTCCACTGCCGCGTCCACCGGAGAATTCACCGGTGCCGGACGGCGCAGCAGCAGTACGCTCAACACCACCAGTGCAAGCAGCATCACCACGCCCAGCGCCAGCAGCAGGCGACGGCGGAGACGGCGCCAGCGACGACTGCCGCGTTCAACCGCCGGCGCACCGACGAGGGCCACAGCATTCGGCGCAAGCGGCTGCGGTGCAGACGATTCCTCTGCAGCAACGATCACATCGGTCTCGTGGTCGGCCAGCGGCTGCACCGGTGCCAGCAGGCGGTAGCCGGTCTTGGCGATGGTCTCGATGTACGCCTGGCCGTTGTCGTCGTCGACGCTGAACGCCTTGCGCAGCTGGGTAACCGCCTGGGTCAGCACATCGTTGGTCGGCAGCGTGTCCGGCCACACTTCGGCGAACAGCTCGTCACGGGTCACCACTCGTCCAGGCTGCCGCATCAACATGCGCAGCACGCCCAGCGACTTGGGCGTCAAACGCCGCGTACGGCGCGCACCCGCAACTTCAACCTCACGCGAGGACAAAGTAACGATGCACTCGCCGACGCGTACGCGGTCGGATTCAGGCGACTGGATTTCGCTGTTGATCATTCGTTGCTATGGGGTTGAAACAGGCCGCGAACACTGTTCACCATCGATCCCTTCCCATCCTTGGCACAGCAAGAAGCCAGATTCCGCACAAAGCATCGGCGCATACCGCAAAAAAAACGAAGCCTCCGGATATTAGCCTATGCGGGTTACCTCGCCTATCGCGTGGTCGACATCAGGCTCTCTCTCGCCGACGCATTCACATAATAAGCATCATCATTCGCGCCCTTCCGGGCGCGATATTTTTATCTGGCGTTCATTTTCAGAAGCGTTTCAGCATGGTCAGGCCGACCAGCCGCGAAACCACCAGCGCGACATACATGACGCCGGAAAACTGCTCCAGCATGACCAGCGCGCGGGCCTGCGGATGCAGTGGTACGACATCACTCAGCCCGACTCCGGACAATAAGCTGAAGCTCAGATAAAGCAGCTCCATCCACGTGCGCTGCGCCCCACCAGTGGCGCCCTGGAAACTGCCCGGATACCACTGCTGACATACGGCAAAGGTAAAGGCGAATGCCCATGCCAACAACGTGAACGTGGCACCGGCGGCGAACAACTCGTCACGGGTGACCTTATGGTCCTGCAGCATGTAAGCGATCAGCGCACCAGCCGTATAGAAATACAGCAGGCTTTCCAGCAGTTGTGCGGTGGTGCCCAGTGCCGGCCGGTCGAGCAGGGCTGCGGAAAGGGAAAACACCACCGCCGGAATGGCCAGCACCAGCGCCAGCCAGGTTCCCAGCGGGCTGCGCTGCACCACCCACAGGGCCAGGCCGAGCACGGCCATGCCGAACACCCCTACGGCCGCGCGCCCGGCAGCGGTTTCGTCCAACGCCGGGTACAGCAGTACCGACAGCAGCTGTGCCCCGAGCAGCCAGGCAGAGGGATGACGGCGGGCGATGGCCAGCCAGCGGGTGGTCACGGCAATGGGCATGGTTCCTTGTCCCGGGGGAACGATGGACCGAGGATAGCGGCATGTCCATGAGATGGGTGATGGGATGACGCCGGGCATGACCCGGCGCTGCCCCTCTGCGATCAGCCCTGCTGGTAGACCTCGGCGCCGGCTGCACGGAACTGTTCGGACTTCTCCTGCATGCCCTTCTCGGCGTACTCGCGCACGTCCTGGGTGATCTTCATCGAGCAGAAATGCGGGCCGCACATCGAACAGAAATGGGCCAGCTTGTGCGCGTCCTTGGGCAGGGTCTCGTCGTGGAATTCCTTGGCCTTCTCCGGGTCCAGGCCGAGGTGGAACTGGTCGTCCCAGCGGAACTCGAAGCGTGCCTTGCTCAGCGCGTTGTCACGCACCTGCGCACCCGGATGACCCTTGGCCAGATCCGCAGCATGGGCGGCAATACGATAGGCCATGATGCCGTCGCGCACGTCCTGGCGGTTGGGCAGGCCCAGATGCTCCTTCGGCGTGACGTAGCAGAGCATGGCGGTACCGAACCAGCCGATCATTGCCGCGCCGATCGCACTGGTGATGTGGTCATAGCCCGGTGCGATGTCGGTGGTCAGCGGGCCGAGCGTGTAGAACGGTGCCTCGCCGCACTCGCGCAGCTGCTTGTCCATGTTCTCCTTGATCAACTGCATCGGCACGTGGCCGGGGCCTTCGATCATGGTCTGCACGTCGTGCTTCCAGGCAATCTTCGTCAACTCGCCCAGCGTTTCCAGCTCGCCGAACTGTGCCGCATCGTTGGCATCGGCAATGCAGCCCGGACGCAGGCCATCACCCAGCGAGAAGGTCACGTCATAGGCCTTCATGATTTCGCAGATGTCTTCGAAATGCGTGTAGAGGAAGTTTTCCTTGTGGTGGGCCAGGCACCACTTGGCCATGATCGAACCGCCGCGACTGACAATGCCGGTAACCCGCTTGGCAGTGAGTGGCACATAGCGCAGCAGCACACCGGCATGGATGGTGAAGTAGTCCACGCCCTGCTCGGCCTGTTCGATCAGGGTGTCGCGGAAGATCTCCCAGGTCAGGGCTTCGGCGCGACCGTCGACCTTCTCCAGCGCCTGGTAGATCGGCACCGTACCGATCGCCACCGGCGAATTGCGGATGATCCATTCGCGCGTTTCGTGGATGTGCTTGCCGGTGGACAGGTCCATCACCGTGTCGCCACCCCAGCGGATCGCCCACACCAGCTTTTCCACTTCCTCGGCAATACCCGAGGACACCGCGCTGTTGCCGATGTTGGCGTTGATCTTGGTGAGGAAGTTGCGGCCGATGATCATCGGCTCGCTTTCCGGGTGATTGATGTTGTTGGGCAGCACCGCACGGCCGCGTGCGATTTCCTCGCGCACGAATTCCGGGGTGATGAACTGCTGGATCGACGCGCCGAATGCTTCGCCCGGATGCTGCTGCAGCAGTGCGGCATCACGGATCGCCTCCAGCCGCTGGTTCTCGCGGATGGCGACGAATTCCATTTCCGGGGTGATGATGCCGCGGCGCGCGTAGTGCATCTGGGTGACGTTGGCACCGGCCTGCGCGCGGCGTGGCAGGCTGCGCGCGGGGAAACGCACCGGGTCCAGCCTGGAATCGTGCTCGCGCGCGCGGCCGAACGAGGAGCTGAGGCCGTCAAGCTGTTCGGTGTCGTTGCGCTCCTCCACCCAGCCGCGACGCAGTGCCGGCAGACCGGCAGACAGGTCGATGCGCACGTCCGGATCGGTGTACGGGCCGGAGGTGTCGTAGACGGTGACCGGTGCGTTCTCTTCGCCACCGAACACAGTGGGCGTGCGAGTCAGCGCGATCTCGCGCATCGGCACCTGCAGGTCCGGCCGCGAGCCGGGCACGTGGATCTTGCGCGAGCCGGGTATGGGCCGGGTCACGGACTCGGAGAGTTGCTGGGCCTGTTGCTGCAGGGCAGAGAGCTGTGCGTTCATCGGGCATCGTCCAGGAAGGTCAGGGACGAAGCGGCGGCGCACTGCACCCGTGCCCGGACGGCACCAAGGTGGTCCTTGGGCGGGATCGGGGTACGGCTGCATTGCAAAGCTTCCCTACGCCGGTATGAGCCGGATCAGGTTCCAAGGGACTATCTCAACCGTGGCCACAAGGCCGCGGTACCCCCGCTTCTTGGTGCGCATTAGAGCATAGAAACCACTCGGTCCCCCTCGCCGTTCATCCACGCATGGCGTGGATCTACTGCACCCGCGTTAACAGAACCGTGACGTCGCATTCAGTAACGTGCACGCGCACCGCACCGTTGCAGGCGGTGCTTTCCCTGCCGCCATCGCGGCTCCTGTCCGGTGTGCGCACGCTGTCGCCGGCCCACTCCCCGCAAGCTTTTGCTCGCTCCCCTCAATCCCTTGATCGGAGAAGCTCCTTCATGGTGTTTCGCATTTCCATCGCACTGGTGCTTGCCCTGGTGCTGCTGGCCGGCCTCGCGCCTGGCCCCTTCAATACCGTCGTGCAGGCGGCGCTGGCCGATGTCATCCGCAGCGTCGGTTGGCTGTACCTGCTGGTGGTATTCCTGGCACTGGTATTCCTGATGTACCTGGCCTTCGGCCGCTTCGGCAACCTGCGCATCGGTGGCGAAGACGCCGAGCCCGAGTTCTCGCGCGCCAGCTGGATGTCGATGCTGTTCGCTGCCGGCATGGGCATCGGTCTGGTGTTCTGGGGAGCGGCCGAGCCGATTTCGCACTTCACCAAGCCACCGGAAGGCATTGAACCGCAGAGCATGGACGCGGCGCGTGCCGCCATGCGCTATGTGTTCTTCCACTGGGGTCTGCATCCGTGGGCCATCTATGCGCTGATCGGGCTGGCGATGGCCTGGTTCCAGTTCAACCGCAACGGCGGTGGTCAGATCAGCGACATGCTGCAGCCGATCATCGGCCGCCACCATCGCGGTTGGATCGGGAAGGTGGTCAACATCTCCGCCGTGGTCGCCACGGCGGTCGGCGTGGCCACGGCACTGGGTTTCGGCACGGTGCAGATCGCCGCCGGCGTAGAACGGGTGTTCGGGCTGCACGCAGGCATACCGCTGCAGCTGACCATCATCGCAGTGGCGTTCGTGCTGTACATGGCCTCGTCGCTGAGCGGCGTCGGGCGTGGCATGAAGTGGCTTTCCAACGTCAATCTGGTCCTGGCGGCACTGCTGCTGGCACTGGTGCTGGTGCTCGGCCCGACCGGCGCCATCTTCAATACCTTCACCACCACGCTGGGTTCCTACCTCAACCAGTTGGTGACCATGAGCCTGCGCATGTCGCCGTTCTCGTCCAGCACCTGGGTCGCGGACTGGACGATCTTCTACTGGGCATGGTGGATTTCGTGGGCACCGTTCGTCGGTTCCTTCATCGCGCGCATCTCGCGCGGCCGCAGTGTCCGCGAGTTCGTGGTGGGCGTGGTGCTTGCGCCCACCCTGCTGGGCTTCTTCTGGTTCTCGGTCTTCGGTGGCACCGCGATCTGGTCGCAGATCTTCGGCCAAGCCGATCTGGTGCAGGCACTGGGCAATGGCTATGAGACGGTGCTGTTCACCCTGTTCGACAGCCTGCCACTGCCCTTGCTGCTGTCGAGTCTCGCCTTGGTGCTGTTGATGATCTTCTTCGTGACATCGGCCGATTCGGCGGTACTGGTCCTGGCCACGATGTCCACCGACGATGCGGGCGAGCCATCGCGCAGGCACAAGATTGCGTGGGGTGTGGGCATCGCACTGATCGCGGGCGCGTTGCTGCTGGCCGGTGGTCTGGAGGCGCTGCAGGGAATGATCACGATCGCAGCGTTGCCGTTCGCGCTGTTGATGGTGCTGGTGATGGTGTCGCTGTACCGGGTGCTGGACCAGGAGTACACGCGGGAGCGGCGGCAGACACAGCGCCAGCGCCGCATGATCGATGCGTGGATCGCGCGTGAGATGGCGGCGCAGGAAGAGACCCAGGCGGAGGCGGCGCGGGCCCAGGATTCGGATTGAGGGTGTTTTGCAGCCTGCGGCTGCACCGCTTTTTTCAAGCAACGGCAAGTGCAACTTCAAAAGCCAAAGCGGCTCTGGGTTACTGCTGGCTGGGCGAGGCGGTGTGGGTGGGCAGGACACGCCGTAAACCCATCCCTGGGGGCTCGATGGCGCCTTGCTCGTATGCGCTGTCCTGCGCACACGGCAAGACCGGGGTTGGGCGTCCTGCCCAACCCGCCCGAGGCATGCCTCGGGCC
>NZ_WKEE01000040.1:0-50309 GCF_021605635.1 Stenotrophomonas sp. PA-6-5C | reverse complement strand
CCACCTCCCCGCTTGCCCCCACGCCACCTAAAATGCCCCCATGAGCACCCTGACCTTCCGCGCCGCCACGTCGGCCGACATCCCCGCCCTGATCACCCTGGTCACCTCGGCCTACCGCGGCGACGCCAGCCGCGTTGGCTGGACCACCGAAGCCGACCTGCTGGACGGCGCCCGCATCGATGCCGAAGGCATCCAGGGCGACCTGGACCGCCCGCGCTCGACCATCCTGCTGGCCGAACGCGACGGCCAGCTGGTGGCCTGTGCCCACGTCGCCGATGTCGACGGCAAGGGCTACTTCGGCATGTTCTCGGTCGATCCCGGCCAGCAGGGCGGTGGCGTCGGCAAGCAGCTGATGGACGCCGCCGAAGCCCATGCCGCGCGCGAATGGGCGGTGCCGGTGATGCAGATGTCGGTGATCGACGTGCGCGAAGAACTGATGGCCTTCTACGAGCGCCGCGGCTACCTGCGCACCGGCATCAAGAAGCCGTTCCCGTATGGCGACGAACGCTTCGGCATCCCCAAACGCGATGACCTGCGCTTTGAGGTCATGGAAAAGCCGCTGGCCGGAGCCACCGCGTGAGCGAGGCCTGGACCTTTGTCTGCGCCGGCGCCGAACTGCTGCCGGGCGAAATGAAGAGCGTGTTCGACGAAGTGACCGGTACGCCGATCGTGGTGTTCAACCTCGACGGCGAACTGTACGCGCTGGAAGACCAGTGCACGCATGAGGAATTCGAGCTGTCCTCGGGTGAGTTCAACACAACCGAAGGCAGCGTCGAATGCGTGCTGCATGGCGCCCGCTTCGACGTGCGAGACGGCCGCGCCCTGTGCGCGCCGGCCTATACGGCGGTGCCGAAGTTTCCGGTGAAGCGCGAGCATGACGCCATCTGGACCCGCGACGACCGCGATTGAAGTCCAGGGCATCCACCCATGGGGTGGATCTACTGGCGGGCACCTGGAGGGCCTTTGAGGGGCCATGCGGGCCACCCGGAACCGGATGCCGGACCCGTACATGCGAATCATTATCGTTGATGTTATCCTACGTAACATCTTCGTAACGACCCTGCCTGCGCCATGGCTTCGTCCGCGCCCACCGCCACGTTGTGCCAGCTCGCCCGTCAGGGGTGGCCGCTGCTCGCGGCCGCGCTGCTGACGCTGCTGCTGGGCTGGTCGGCGCTGCACGAAGGACGCGGTGGCGGCCACGCCGCCAACGAAGGCTGGCAAGCGCATCTGCACGATATCGAGCTGGTCGCTCCGCTGCCGGCCCCTTCCGGCGACGAATGCCCACACCACGCCGCCCCCGCCCCGGAACCTCCGGTGGATGGTGAAGGCAGCACGCCCTGCGCCGGCACTGCCCCGCCGCGTGCTGCGCTGGTGGCCCACATCCCGTTGTGGCACTCCGATGCCCTGCGCTGGCAGTTGCACGACCCCTCGCTGCGCCTGAATCCCGGCCACGCACCTCCGGCACCGCACGCTATCTGAGGCGCCGTGCGGCCGTTGCCGTGCGCCTGATTGCGTTTCTGGCCAGCCGAGCATGGCTCGGCTCCATAGAACCCATCTCCTGCCTGCCGCCGCGCGCCCAGCCGTGCTGGCCGGCCCTCGCTCATTCCCCATCCAAGCCACCGCCAACCTACCCATGACCCATATCAAGACCCGCAAGTACGCACCTCGCGTTTCGGTACTGGCCACCGCCACCCTCGCCGCCGGCTTCGCGCCGCTGGCCGTACAGGCGGCCGACGACGCCGGCGCCAGCAAGGCCACCGAACTGGACAAGGTCCAGGTGCGCGGCAGCTGGTTCAACCCGTCCTCGCCGAAGTTCACCGCTGCGCTGCTGGACACCCCGAAGTCGGTCTCGATCGTCTCGGAAAAGCTGATCGCCGAAACCGGTGCGACCAACCTGCAGGATGCGCTGCGCATGGTCCCAGGCATCACCTTCGGTGCCGGCGAAGGCGGCAACCCGACCGGTGACCGCCCCTTCATCCGCGGCTTCGACTCGCAGAGCAACATGTTCGTCGATGGCCTGCGCGACGTCGGTTCGCAGACCCGCGAAGTGTTCGACCTGGAGCAGGTGGAAGTGGTCAAGGGCCCGAGCTCGGCCTACGGCGGTCGTGACTCCGGTGGTGGCAGCCTCAACCTGGTCAGCAAGACCCCGAAGCTGAAGAACGAGACCACGGCCAGCATGGGCATCGGTACCGACAGCTACGCACGTGGCACCGTGGATGCCAACTACGTGCTGGGCGATGGCATCGCCGCACGCCTGAACCTGATGAAGCACGAGTCGGACATCGCCGGTCGTGACGCGGCCAACGTCAGCCGCTGGGGTATCGCGCCGTCGATCGCGTTCGGCCTGAACGGCCCGGCGCAGCTGATCGCCAGCCACTACCACATGCAGAGCGACGACCTGCCCGACGCAGGCGGCTTCCCGTACGGCAATCCGAACGGCGCACCGGTGTCGAAGTGGGTGGACGGCCGCCCGATGGTGCCCGACCGCAACAACTATTACGGTCTGGTGGACCGCGATTTCCAGCGCACCCGCGCCGACATCAGCACCCTGGATGGCAGCTACGACTTCGGCGACCACAAGCTGCGCAACATCGCGCGCCTGGGCAACACCAGCAACGATTACCTGTGGACCCAGCCGGACGACAGCCAGGGCAACCCGAACAACTACGGCACCTTGTGGCGCCGTACCAACAGCCGCGCCGTCGACGTCAAGAGCTTCGCCGACCAGCTGAGCCTGACCGGTGCGTTCCAGACCGGTGCACTGAAGCACAGCTACAGCGCCGGCGTGGAATACAGCGATGAAAAGATGACCCGCGGCAGCTACCTGATGACCCCGGGCACCAGCAACCCGCTGACCAACAGCAGCAAGTGCCCGACCACCGGCGCCGCCACCGGCTACAACTGCACCAGCTTCGACAACCCGAACCCGAACGATCCGTGGGCGGCCACCCATGCGGTGTACCGCAGCGACAAGGCGCTGGACGTCGAGCAGCGCACCAAGACCACGTCGGCCTACCTGTTCGACACCATCGAACTGAACGCGCAGTGGATGATCAACGTCGGCCTGCGTTACGACGACTTCTCCACCACCCTGACCACCCCGGTGGCCGGCAAGGCGCCGACCCGCGTGCGCAACGACAATGACTTCCTGAACTACCAGGCCGGCATCGTCTTCAAGCCGGCTGCCAACGGCAGCATCTACCTGTCCTACGGCACCTCCTCCACCCCGCCCGGCATGGACGGTGGCGACGGTTCCGATGGCCTCAGTGCCACCGTGGCCGACCTCAAGCCGCAGGACACCAAGAACCTCGAACTGGGCACCAAGTGGGACCTGTTCGACAACCGCCTGAACCTGACCGCGGCGATCTTCCACACCGTGATGGACAACGCGCGCGTGACCGTGGACAACGGCACCAGCCAGAACGCCGGCAAGAAGGAAATCAACGGTGTGGAACTGGGCTTCACCGGCCAGCTGACCGACGCCTGGAGCCTGTACGGCGGCTACACCTACCTGGATTCGGAACTGAAGGACAACGGCTTCGTCTGCGCCGTGTCCGGCCGTACCTGCCCGTCCAACGTCTACGTGCCCTCGCCTTACAACGGCAACGTGTTCCCGAACACCGCCAAGCACAGCGCCACGCTGTGGACCACCTACCGCTTCCCGTTCGGCCTGACCGTCGGCGCCGGCGCCAACTACTCCGACAAGCAGTACGGTGACGTGGCCAACACCAAGTGGATCCCCAGCTACACCCGCTTCGATGCGATGGCCAGCTACGCGATCCAGGACAACATCAGCCTGCAGTTGAACGTGCAGAACCTGACCGACAAGACCTACTTCACCAAGGCCTATGCGTCGCACTACGCGAGCATCGCCCCGGGTCGTTCGGCCACCCTGGCACTGAACGTGAAGTTCTGATGTAACCCGCAGCACCCACACGGCGGCAGGATCTCCTGCCGCCGTTTTTGTTTCCGGCGATACTCCGCGCATGGCTTCCAACACCCCGTTTGATTCCAACGCCCTGGCAGACCTGCTGCTGCACGACCCGCAGGCCGCCTTCGCGCGCGTGCGCGACGCGGCACAGGCCGGGCAGGTCGAGGCGCAGCTGCTGCTCGCGCAGATGCACATGGAAGGCAAAGGCACGCCGGAAGATGCTGCTGCGGCCCTGCTCTGGTACGAGACCGCAGCCAACAACGGCGCGCCGATGGCGATGAACATGCTCGGCCGCTGCCATGAGCTGGGCCAGGGCACCACCGCCAACCCTTCGCTTGCCGCGGTCTGGTACCGGCGCGCGGCCGACACCCGTCTGGACTGGGGCCTGTACAACCTGGCCAACCTGCTGGCCACCGGCCGTGGCGTGCCGCAGGACCGCGCACAGGCGCTGGCGCTGTATACCCGCGCGGCGCATCTGGGCCACGCCAAGTCGATGAACCTGCTGGCCCGGCATCTGGAAGATGGCCTGGACATCGGACGCGATCCGCAGGCCGCGTTGGCGTGGTATCGGCGCGCGGCCGAGGCCGGCGATTTCCGCGGCCAGGCCAACTACGCCTCGATCCTGCTGCAGGCCGGTGAAACCGAACAGGCCGTGCATTGGCTGCGGCTGGCGCTGCAGCACGGCAGTCCCGCCTTCATGGCGCATATCGTGCCCGAGCTGGCCGCCTCACCCCACCCGCAGGTGCGCGCCCTGGTCGCACCATCCGCTTGCTGAGGACTTCCGCATGCTGCTGCACATCCCCGACATCCTTCCTGCCGAACAGGTCGCTGATATCCGCCGCAGGCTCGATGCGGCCGACTGGACCGATGGCCGCGAGACCGTCGGCCACCTCGGCGCGCAGGCCAAGCAAAACCAGCAGCTGCCGGAAGCTGCGCCGCTGCGCCGCGAACTGGGCGAAACCATTCTTGTCTCACTGGCCCGGCACCCGCTGTTCTTCAGCGCCGCGCTGCCGCTGAAGTACCTGCCACCGCGCTTCAACCGCTACAGCGGCGGCGGCACCTACGGCTTCCACGTCGATGGCGCGGTGATGAACCTGGCCAACGGCGAGCAGCTGCGCTCGGACATCTCCTGCACGCTGTTCCTGTCCGACCCGGACGAGTACGACGGCGGTGAACTGATCATCAGCGACACCTACGGCGAACATGAAGTGAAACTGCCGGCCGGTGATCTGATCGTGTATCCCTCCAGCAGCCTGCACAAGGTCAACCCGGTCACCCGCGGTGCGCGCGTGGCCTCGTTCTTCTGGGTGCAGAGCATGATCCGCGACGACGTGCAGCGGCGCCTGCTGTGGGAGATGGACACCTCCATCGAACGCCTGCGGCAGACCGATGGCGATGCCGACGCGGTGCTGCAGCTGACCGGCGTGTACCACAACCTGCTGCGACGCTGGGGCGAGGTCTGAGCCGATCAGGCCACCCCCCTGCGACAACTTGGCAATCATTCTCATTTGCAACGGCTAACGGGTCTCATTACAATCACGCCCCGTTGACGCCGGATGTTCCGGCCAGCCAGGGATTTCCGCTTGCGTCGCCCGTTCCGCCCCCGCCCGCTTCGGCTTGTACAGCTCGGCACCGCCATGCGCGGCCGTCGGCCTGCGCTGGCCAGCCTGCTGGCGTGGGTGGCGATGTTGACGCTGTTGCTGGGCACCCTGCCACTGCTGCCGGTGGCCCATGCGGCTGCAACCCAGGCGCTGCAGCAACCGCTGGAAGAGCGCGGCGGTGAAGGCCCCCTGCAGGAAGAAGCGCCGGCCAAACTGCGGCGCTGCGCCTCGGCACCGGCCAAGTCCACTGACAAACCGGCGCCGCCACTGCTGCTGGCCAGCCACTGGCTGCGTACCGAACTTGATCTGGTTCCCTCCGCGTCGGCTCCGTCCGGCGCGCGTCCGCACTGGCCGTTGGCCGCACCAGACATGCCCTGGGCCGATGCGCCCGGGCGTCGCCAGCAACGCGGCCAGGCGCCGCCGCTCGCCTGATCCACGGCACGCTGTGACCGCCTGCGCGGTTGCATCGGCTCGCCGCTGCCTGCTTCACCTCTGCCGCCCCTGACCGGGCCATCCCTGCCCTGCCGCGCGCGCTCCGCGCCCGGCATCGGGCTGTCCTGCATCCTTCGAGGTACCTGCCATGGCCCAGCGCCATCGTGTCCGTTCGTCCCTGTCCCGCCACCTGTTGACCAGCGCCGTGCTGGCCGCCGTCGCTGCCCCCGCCTTCGCCCATGGCGACGCGTCCGGCGCACCCCAGACCCTCGACAAGGTGGTGGTCACCGCCGCTGGCTTCGAGCAGAAGGTGGTCGATGCACCAGCCAGCATCAGCGTGGTCAGCCGCGAAGAGCTGAGCAAGCGCCCCTACACCAGCCTGGTCGACGCCCTGCGCGACGTCGAGGGCATCGACGTCGGCCTGGAAGCCACCGACAAGAACGGCCGCGCGACCATCTCCATGCGCGGCCTGCCGTCCGAATACACCCTGGTGCTGATCGACGGGCGTCGCCAGAGCAATGCCGGCCAGCTGTATCCGAACAACTTCGGCGGTGGCCAGTTCGCCTACCTGCCGCCGCTGGATGCGATCGAGCGCATCGAAGTGGTGCGTGGCCCGATGTCCACCCTGTACGGCTCGGATGCGATGGGCGGTGTCATCAACATCATCACCCGCCGCAACCAGGACAGCTGGCACGGCGCGGTCACCCAGGGCTTCACCGTGCAGCAGGACGATCAGTTCGGTGATGCGCGCAGCACCGACCTGTACCTGAGCGGCCCGCTGGTGAAGGATCGTCTGGGCTTGGCCGTGCGCGGCAGCTACTACGATGCCAAAGCCTCCAATCCCGAGTGGGATGCACTGACCCTGCCCGACGGCACGCTGTGGGAACGCAGCATCGGATTCGGTGGCGGCGGCAAATCGGTGGCCAACACCAACTGGAACACCGGCGTGCGCCTGAACTTCCACGTCAACGACGACCACGAGCTGTGGCTGGACTACGATGTCTCACGCCAGAAGTACGACAACAGCGAGGGCCAGACCGGCACGCTCGACAGCCTGGCCAGCCTGTGGCGCGTGGGCAACGCAGTGGTCCCGAACCCGAATGGCAACGGCACCGTCACCCGCCGCGTGGTGCAGCCGCGCGTGGGCTACACCGCCTACCAGCGCTATGAGCGCGACCAGCTGTCGCTGACCCATCAGGGCCGCTACAGCTTCGGCACCTGGCAGACCTCGCTGACCCACAGCAAGAGCAACAACCTCGGCCGCTCGCTGCCGTTGACCCTGGACGAGCGCGCCGGCCTGCAGACCCTGTGGAACGACGTCTGCCGCCGCACCGGTGCCGCCAACAACTGTGCCGCCGGCCGCAACAATGCGCTGGCTGCACTCAACGCCAGCGAACAGGCACGCCTGCAGGCCTTCCTGCCACGTCCGCTGCGCACCATGGAACTGGAAGGCTACGTGCTGGACACGATGCTCGACCTGGACTTCGGCGCGCACAAGCTCACCGTCGGCGGCCAGTACAACGACACCGATATGGTGGACGGCGTGTTCGGCATGGACGGTGCCGGCTACCGTAGCAACACCAAGCAGAAGCACCGCATGTGGGCGCTGTTCGCCGAGGACAACTGGTCGCTGACCGACACCCTGACCGCCACTTTCGGCCTGCGCTACGACGACCACAACATCTTCGGCAGCCACCTCAGCCCGCGCGGCTACCTGGTCTGGAATGCCACCGATGCGTGGACCTTCAAGGGCGGCGTCAGCACCGGCTACAAGACCCCGCGTCCGGACCAGCTGTTCCCCGGCATCACCGGCTTCGGTGGCCAGGGCGTGCTGCCGCTGGTGGGTTCGCCCAACCTGAAGCCGGAAACCAGCACCAACTACGAGCTGGCTGCGTACTACGAAGGCCAGCGCTGGGGCTTCAACGTCACCGGTTTCATCAACAAGTTCGAAGACAAGATCGCCAGCGGCGGCACGTTCCCCAACTGCGAGGTGGCACCTGCAGGCAGCGGCTACTGCGTGGACATCGGCCCGGGCTGGGCCTCGCTGGGCTACAGCACGTTCACCCAGAGCGTGAACATCGACAAGGCCGAAACGCGCGGCGCGGAACTGGCCGGCCACGTCGACCTGCTGGACAACCTGCAGCTGCGCGGCAACTACACCTGGACCAAAAGCGAGCAGACCGCCGGTTCCGGCAAGGGCCTGCCGATCACCGGCACCATGCCGGCCAAGCACATGGCCAACGCCAGCCTGAACTGGCAGCTCAACGATGCGATCAGCCTGTCGTTGATCGGCGAAGGCCGCTACGACCGCTACCGCGACACGATCCTCGATGCCGCCGGTGCCAGCCACACCCGTTACTACGAGGACTACACGATTTTCCACCTCGGTGGCAGCTGGAAGGCGACGCAGTGGCTGACGGTCAACGCGCGGGTCAACAACCTGTTCGACAAGAACTTCGTCTCGCAGTCGTGCCTGCTGACCAGCCCCAGCGAATACAACTGCGTGGACGACTACGCCACCAAGGACCAGCGCCGCAGCTACTGGATCTCGCTCAACGCGAAGTTCTGAGGCGGCGACCGGTAGTGCCGGCCGCTGGCCGGCACCGCCCTGCCCTGGTAGATGCCGACCTTGGTCGGCACTTGATCCACACATGGCGCGGATCTACCGGTCCGCACTACCCCTTCAGAGATACACAACGACATCTAATTGCGAGCAATTCTCAACAATGATGTAATGACCAGTATTCATCCGTCCCGAACCGTGCCGTGAGCCGTCCCGCATCCTCCACCGTGCAGCAGCAGCAGAGCCGCGGCTTCTGGCTGCGTACCCTGCACCAGTGGCACTGGATCAGCTCGGCGGTCTGCCTGATCGGCATGCTGCTGTTCGCGGTGACCGGGCTCACGCTGAACCACGCGGCGAAGATCGAGGCCAAACCACAGGTGCAGAACCAGCATCTGCTAGTGCCGGCCGACGTGCGCGGCCAGCTCGGCAGACGCGAGGACGGCAACGCGCCGATCCCGCGCCCGGCCCGGCAATGGCTGGATGAGCAGCTGGGCATTTCCATCGGCGGCCGACCCGCCGAATGGTCAGCCGAGGAAATCTACCTGTCGCTGCCACGCCCCGGCGGTGACGCCTGGCTGAGCATCGACCGCGAAACCGGCGCAGTCGAGTACGAATCGACCTCGCGCGGCGCGGTGTCCTACCTCAACGACCTGCACAAGGGCCGCAACGCCGGCCCTGCGTGGGGCTGGTTCCTGGACGTGTTCGCCGTGGCCTGCCTGGTGTTCTGCATCACCGGCCTGTTCCTGCTGCACCTGCATGCGCGGCAGCGACGCATGACCTGGCCGCTGGTCGGCCTGGGCCTGATGATCCCGCTGCTGATCGCCCTGCTGCTGATCCACTGAACTTCCACCGTGATTTCCATCCGTTTCTCCGGAGCCGCCCCATGCGCGTCACCCTGACCATCGCCCTCAGCGGCCTGCTGGCCACCTCGCCGGCCTACGCCACCACCCTCGACATCAACGTCGAAGTGCCCAAGCTCAACGTGGCCGAGTACCACCGGCCGTATGTGGCGGTGTGGCTGGAAGGCGCCGACCAGAAGGTCGCCGCCAACCTGTCGGTCTGGTACCAGCAGACCAGCAACAGCGAAGGCCATGGCACCAAGTGGCTGCCCGACCTGCGCCAGTGGTGGCGCAAGAGCGGCCGCACCCTGCAGGTGCCGGTGGACGGCGTGACCGGCCCGACCCGCCCTGCCGGAAAGCACGCGCTGTCGTTCAACGACAAGCAGCCTGCGCTGAAGCAGCTGGCCCCGGGCAACTACACCCTGGTGGTGGAAGCGGTGCGCGAAGTCGGCGGCCGCGAACTGCTGAAGATCCCCTTCACCTGGCCGGCCACCGCCGCACAGAACGGCCGCGCGCAGGGCGCCACCGAACTGGGCCAGGTCACCCTCGCCGTCAAGCCTTGATCAAGCGGGGTCGGATCCCTTCCGCAGGAAGGGCTCTGACCCCATCGCCATATCCTCGGGGTCAGAGCCCTTTCCTTTGGAAAGGGATCCGACCCCTTCCAACTGGAGTCTTCCGCATGAAGCGCACGCTCGTCCTCGCCGCCGCTCTGGCCGCTGCCCTTCCCTTCTCTGCCCTGGCCCACAAGGCCTGGCTGCTGCCCTCGCAGACCGTGATCGCCGGCAACGCGCCGTGGATCACCGTCGACGGTGCGGTCTCCAATGACCTGTTCTATTTCAACCACGTGCCGCTGCGCCTGGAATCGGTGGTGATCACCGCCCCGGACGGCAGCACCGTGCAGGCGCAGAACGCGGCCACCGGCAAGTACCGCAGCGTGTTCGACGTCGAGTTGAAGCAGCAGGGCACCTACCGCATCGCCTCGGTCAACGACGGCCTGTCGGCCACCTATGAACTGAATGGCGAGCGCAAGCGCTGGCGCGGCACCGCCGCCACCTTCGGCGAACTGCCCAAGGATGCGAAGAAGCTGGAAGTGAGCCAGTCGGTCGGCCGCGTGGAGACCTTCGTCACCAACGGCGCGCCGAACGACACCGCGCTGAAGCCGACCAACCGCGGCATCGAACTGGTGGCCGTCGGCCACCCGAACGACCTGTTCGCCGGCGAGGAAGCCACCTTCCGCGTACTGGTCGACGGCAAGCCGACTGCGGGGCTGGAGTTCGAGATCGTGCGCGGTGGCACCCGCTACCGCAACGCGCAGGACGAGCAGAAACTGACCAGCGACGCCAAGGGCGAGATCAAGGTGACCTGGCCGGAAGCCGGCATGTACTGGCTGGAAACCGGTACCGAGGACAAGAAGACGTCGGTCAAACAGGCCGCCAAGCGTCGCCTCAGCTACGTCGCCACGCTGGAAGTACTGCCGCAGTAAACGCATCGCTGCGATACCCGGCGCGCCCGGGTATCGCAGCCTGCCACGCATGCCCATGACCTCTACCGCACTCGACATCGCCCGGCTGGGCGGCACCACCATGGGCACCACCTGGAGCGTGTCGCTGGTGGCACCGCGCCAGCGCGACCTGCATCCGCTGCATGCGGGCATCCAGGCCCGCCTGGATGACGTGGTCGCACAGATGAGCACGTGGGAAGCGGGCTCGGACCTGAGCCGCTACAACCGCGCCGACGCGGGTCGCTACTGCGTGCTGCCGGCCGAAACGCGCCATGTACTGGCCTGCGCGCAGGCCATCGCCGCCGCCAGCGACGGCGCCTTCGATCCCACCATCGGCCCACTGGTGGCGCTGTGGGGATTTGGCGCGCATGCCGGTGCACGGCGTGCCCCCGATGCCACCACGTTGCAGGCAACCCGTGCACGCTGCGGCTGGCAGCGCCTGCACTGGCAGGACGATGCGCTGCTGCAACCCGGCGGCCTGGAGCTGGACCTCTCGGCGATCGCCAAGGGCTTCGGTGTCGACCACGTCGCCGCCTGGCTGCGCAGCCAAGGTGTCGATGCCGCACTGATTGAAGTCGGTGGCGAGCTGGCGGGCTACGGCCGCAAGCCCGACGGTCAGCCATGGCGCGTGCTGGTGGAGTCGGCGCCGGAAGAAGATGCCCACACCGATACGCCACCGCGTGTACTCGCGCTGGAAGGGAAGGCCGTGGCCACTTCCGGCGATCGCTGGCACCAGTATCAGGACGATGGCGTTGCCTACAGTCACAGCCTCGACCCACGCAGCGGCACGCCGGTGCGACAGGTCGCAGCCGCCGTCACCGTGGTCGCCGACGACGCGATGCACGCTGACGCCTGGGCCACCGCACTGACCGTGCTCGGTTGCGACGCGGGCATCGCGCTGGCAGAGCGCGAAGGGCTGGCCGCACGCTTCCTGGAGCGCGCCGCCGATGGCCCGCGCGAAACCCTCAGCAGTGCCTTCCAGCGACTGCTGGATGAGCAGGCCGCATGAGCACTCGTTTCTCGCGCGCAACCCTTGGCAACGTCGTGGTGCTGGTCCTGCTGGCAGTGATCGGCGGCGCCCTGTTGCGTCTGCACCTGGGCGAAGCCTGGTGGCAGGGTGCGCCGCCGTCGCGGCAGTGGGTCATCGCACTGGCCGCCACCGCGCTGTATTCGCTGGCGTGCGCCGTGGTGTGGTGGCGCAGCCGTCCACGCGATGACACGGCCGAAGGCAGCGACCAACCGATGCTGCTGGTCTGGTCCAGCCAGACCGGCTTCGCCCGCGAACTGGCCGAGCGCAGTGCGCAGGCCCTGCGCTCGGCCGGCGTGCCGGTGCGCCTGCGTGGTCTGCACGACGTGGATGCGCACCTGCTTGCGGACAGCGCGCGTGCACTGTTCATCGTCAGCACCACCGGCGAAGGCGATGCACCCGACCACGCCCTGCCCTTCCTGCGCCGGGTGATGACCACGCCGCCGCCCCTGGGCCACCTGCAGTACGGCGTGCTCGCGCTGGGTGATCGCAGCTACGGCCACTTCTGCGCGTTCGGCCACCAGCTGCACGACTGGCTGCGCCAGCACGGCGCGCATCCACTGTTCGATGCCATTGAAGTCGACAACGCCGATCCAGCCGCCCTGCGCCACTGGCAGCAGCTGCTCGGCCAGCTCGGCGGCGGCGCCAGCGAACTGCCCGATTGGACACCGGCCGAGTACCAGCCGTGGACGCTGCTGCAGCGCATCCATCTCAACCCCGGCAGCGTCGGTGGTCCTGTCTACTGGCTGCGCCTGCAGCCACCGACCGACAGCAGCACGCACTGGCAGGCGGGCGACATCGCCGAGGTCGGTCCGCAGCACGCCGAACAGAGCACGCGCGACTGGCTGCAGGCGCAGGGCTTCGATGCGGATACCGTGTTGGACGACGGCAACACGCTGCTCGCCCGCGTCGCCCGCTCGCATCTGCCGTCTTTGGTTGCTGCGGGCGACCTGCCTGGCTTGTTGGCGGCACTGCAGCCACTGCCGCATCGCGAGTACTCCATCGCCTCGGTGATGGACGACGGCGCGGTGGAGCTTCTGCTGCGCCGTCAGCTGCGTGCCGATGGCACACCGGGCGTCGGCAGTGGCTGGCTGTGCGACCACGCGGCCATCGGCGAACCGATGCAGATGCGCCTGCGCCGCAACGAGAATTTCCACGGTGTCGCCGTCGATGTTCCGCTGCTGCTGATCGGCAACGGTACCGGTATCGCTGGCCTGCGCGCACACCTGCACGAGCGCTCTCGCGTTGGCGGCGGTCGAACCTGGCTGTTGTTCGGCGAACGCTCGGCCGCGCATGATTTCCACTTCGGCGATGAGCTGCAGGCGATGCTCGCCAACGGCACGCTGACCCGCCTGGATACGGTATTCAGCCGTGATGGCGGCGCACACCGTTACGTGCAGGATCGCCTGCTGGCCGAAGCATCCACGCTGCGGCAATGGGTCGATGAAGGCGCGACGATCCTGGTCTGCGGCAGCCTGCAGGGCATGGCCCCGGCAGTGGATGCGGTGATCGAGCAGGTGCTCGGTACCGACGGCAAGGAAGCGCTGCTGCTGGCCGGTCGTTACCGGCGCGATGTGTATTGAGCGAACCATCGGGGTCGGATCCCTTTCCGCAGGAAAGGGCTCTGACCCCAACCGCAGCCGAGCATGGGCTCGGCTCTACACAACCGCATCCACGCCATGCGTGGATGATTGCCTCCGGGCGCCGACGATGGCTCAGCCGCTCGCGGCGCTCACCCGTATCGCAAGCAGCTCTCCACCACCCTGCAGCGCATGCCGCTGACGCTCACCGGCGGCCAACCATGCGGTATCGCCGCTCTGCATCGCAGGCAATCCACTGTCCGTGCCAAACGTGGCCTGCCCACCCAACAGGTGCAGGGCCCACGCCACACCCGGTTCGCAGAAGAAGAACATCGGGCCGACCAGTGGCCGATGCAGCAGTTCGGCCTGCAGCAGCTCGCGCTTCCACATCAGGTTGAAATCGTGGGTGGTGCCGTCGACCAGCTCGCCGTGCAGCGCGGCCTCGCCGGCAAAGCGCACGCGCCCATGCGGTGGCAGCACTTCGGCTACACGGCCGTCCTCGAAACGCAGGCGCACGCCATTGCCCTGCAGCAGTACCAGTTCGCGCTCGACGCCCGGGAATGCGGAAAACGCGGCGTCCTGTTCGATTTCGGCCACTGACAGGCGCAACGCCCAGTCATCACCCTGCGCCGGCAACCGCAGGATCTCGCGGGTCCAGCCGAGGCCGTTGCGCCAGCGTTCGCGGCGGTAATCCAGGCTGGAAATCACCTGGCTCGGGGTGCGCAGCAGGGAGTCGATGTTCATGCGCGCATTGCATCATGCCGCGCGCCACAACGCATCAACGCGTTGCAAGACCCGCGGCCGTACCGCAATCGCCACCCAGCAGCTGCGAGTGCTTGAGCCAGTCCTGGTCAGGGTAGTACGCGAACACCATCGTGCCGCCCCGCAGCGCGTCGATCAGCGGCTTGGCCACGGACAACCGCACCGCCGGACAGCCGAGACTGCGCCCCAACCGCCCCTGCAACTGTGCGGTGGAGGGGTTCACATACGGCGCACCGTGGATGACGATGGCGCGCTCGCGTGCGCGATCATTGAAGCCCGGCTCCAACCCTGCCAGGCGCAGCGAATAGCCGTTGCCACCCATGTAGGTTTCCTGCGCGGTGAACGCGCCGAGGCTGGACATGAAGCTGCCATCGCGGTTGGAGAAGTGCTCGGTGCGGTTCTCACCACTGTTGCGGCCGTGCGCCACCCATTCCTCGAACAACAGCCGCTGGCGGGCCAGGTCGAAGACCCACATCCGCGGCTCGGTGGACGGCCGCGAGTAGTCGATCACGCTCAGGCGCTCACCGCTGACACCCAGTTCCGGCCGCTGCAGCGCGCAGCGCATGGCGTGGGCGGCCAACTGCAGCACCCGGCGGTCGGCCTTGGGCGCGCTGCGTGCCAGCTGCGCAGCGAGATCGTCGGCGCTGATCGCTGTGGCGACGCGCGTCTGTGCCCCGACCGGGGCACTGGCAGTGGTCGCCAGCAGGCCAAGGGCAGCCAGCCGGCACAGGCGGAAAGCAGACATGGGCACGTGGGAAGGTCTCAGGATCCCTTGAGGGTGGACGCTGGCGGCTCCGATTCCAAGACCGGCTGCATACCCGATTCAGCCGCGCTTGGGCGCACCGCCGGCAGCGAGGTCACCAGCAGGGTCGTGCCCGGCACCAGCACCTGGTACAGCTGGCGGGCGAAATCGGCCGGCAACGCCATCGGCAGCGATGGGGTGGCCAGCAGGTCCGGCGTGGCCTGGGCGCGGTCCTGGCCCAGCAGCGGATAGGCCGTCCACTGGTGCAGGCGCTGCTGCGCATCAAGCGGGCTGGGCGTGTCGCTGTAGCCCTGGCCCATCACGAACAGGGTGGTGCCCTGGAACGCCGGCAGCGCATCGGCCTTCAACGGCGACTCACCGATCATCACGCCGTCGCGCAGCACGTACAGGCGCTGGTCGTGCAGGCTGACCAGGATGCCGACCTGACCGCTGGGGGCGGCCGCATCATCCCACCACGCCTTGTCCGGGGCGCCGGCCTCGCCTTCCGGCAGGGCCTGTCCGCGTGCATTCACCGGCGCCAGCACCGCCGGATAGGCCAGCGTCATCGGCGCGCTCTTGGCATCGGCCACGACCACCGTATCGCCGCGCTTGGTTTCGCTGAACAGTTTCTGCGCGAAGGCCTGCGGCAGGCGCACGCAGCCATGCGAGGCCGGGTGCCCGGGCAGGCTGCCGCCGTGCAGCGCGATGCCGTCCCAGGTCAGCCGCTGCATGTACGGCATGGGTGCGCTGTTGTAGAGGTTGGAACGGTGGTCCTTGTCCTTCTGCAGGATGGTGAACACACCGGTCGGCGTCTCATGGCCGGTCTTGCCCGAGCTGATCGTGGTCAGGCCGATGGCAATGCCGTTGCGGTACACATAGGCGCGCTGCTCATCCAGGCTCACCACCAGCACGATCGGCCCGGCCGGCGAAACTTCCGGATGCCACAGGTACTCGCCGGGCTTGAGGTCGGTCGGCCCGCGCACTTCGGACGTCGTCGCCGCGACCGGCTTGGAGGGTGCGGCCGCGTGCGCGGCGCAGGGCAGTGCCAGAGCAGCGGCGAGCATCAGGGTCAAACGGTGCAGGTGCATCCAGCAGGTTCCATTCCATGCGAAGGCCTCACCGTACACCATGGGCGCGTGGTGGCTGCGCCAAAAAAATTGCCCGGCGACACAGCCATGTGTCGTACCGGGCAATCGTCACGTCCCTGTCGGCCTGCTGCCACCCCCTCGCATCCTGCGAAGCGGGGGCGGCGTTGCATCCTGCACGCGGCCGCGTCTGTCCTGTTTGTATCTCAGCCCCTTCCACAGGTCTGTGATGCCACCATCCTGGTGATTGGTGTCGCCTCCCTGCGACGGTCGGTGGTTACGGGCATCCTGTCCGTAGCCAATGAACCTGCATCCTGCCGGTCCCGACGTTTCCTGTTGTCAGCGCCTGGGTACGGTTCGCACCGGTACCGATCCGGGTACCGGATCCGCGGGCAACATCGTGTTGCCAACGGTGATCCGCCGTCGATTCCGTTCGACGATCGATGTCCCTATCCCCTTCACCTGCGTCAGGTCCTCGACGCGGTGAAACGGGCCGTGTCTGCGCCGGTGCTCGACGATTGCCGCTGCCTTGGTGGCCCCGACCATCGTCAATCCCTGCTGCAGCGCTTGGGCATCGGCCCGATTGATGTCGATCGGCTCGGCAGCTTGCGCCCCCGCGATCCACATTCCCAGCACCAGCGCCCTCAACACGACAAACCAAGGCACGACGTGTATCTCCTTGTGGTTCTGACCGTCCCGACCGGCAATCCCGTCGGTCGAAACAGTGTCCGTCACCACATGCACACAGCGTATCGGGTTCACGGATTTCTAAAAGCCAGCCAAATACCCGACGTGATGTAGGGAAAACCCTACCCCTGGCCGAGGCGTAGAATGGGCGGATCAGCCATGCAACCGGAGTTTCAGATGGACAGCGCCAAGCTCGGCCAATTCGTCAATGACAAGTGGGACAGCGAAATCGTCCCGCAGTTGGTCGACTACATCCGCATCCCCAACAAGTCGCCGATGTTCGACGCCAATTGGGTGCAGAACGGCTACATGGAGCAGGCGGTCACCCTGATGGAAACCTGGGCCAAGGCGCAGGAACTGCCCGGCCTGAAGGTCGAGGTGGTGCGCCTGGAAGGTCGTACCCCGCTGATCCTGCTGGAAATTCCGGCGACCGGCGCCGAAACCGGCGACGACACCATCCTGCTCTACGGCCACCTGGACAAGCAGCCGGAGATGACCGGCTGGGACGACGACCTCGGCCCGTGGACCCCGGTCCTTCGCGGCGACAAGCTGTATGGCCGTGGTGGTGCCGATGACGGTTACGCCATCTTCGGCTCGCTGGCCGCGGTGCTGGCGCTGCAGGCCCAGGGCCTGCCGCACGCCCGCTGCGTGGTGCTGATCGAAGCCTGTGAAGAATCGGGCAGCTACGACCTGCCGGCCTACGTCGACCATCTGGCTGACCGCATCGGCAAGCCGTCGCTGGTGGTCTGCCTGGATTCGGGCTGCGCCAACTACGACCAGCTGTGGTGCACCACCTCGCTGCGCGGCCTGACCGGCGGCAACTTCTCGGTGAAGGTGCTCAACGAAGGCGTGCACTCCGGTGATGCCTCCGGCGTGGTGCCGTCCAGCTTCCGCCTGCTGCGCCAGCTGCTGTCGCGCATCGAGGACCAGGACACCGGCCGCATCCTGATCGAGGGCATGAACGTGGAGATTCCGGCCGAGCGCCTGGAACAGGCCAAGCGTGCCGCCGACGTGGTCGATACTGCGATCTTCGAGAAATTCCCGCTGGTCGACGGCCTCAAGCCGATGAACGACGACCTGACCGAACTGGTGCTCAACCGTACCTGGCGCCCTGCCCTGTCGGTGACCGGCATCGGTGGCATGCCGCCGCTGGAATCGGCCGGCAACGTGCTGCGCCCGCATACCGCAGTGAAGCTGTCGCTGCGCCTGCCGCCGACCGCCGATGGCAGGACCTGCGGCGAACTGCTGAAGGAAGCCCTGCTGCGCGATCCGCCGAACGGCGCGCTGGTCACCCTGGACCTGGAAAAGGCCTCCACCGGCTGGAACGCGCCGGCGATGGCACCGTGGCTGACCAAGGCCATCGACGATGCCAGCCAGACCTTCTTCGGCAAGCCGGCGATGTACATGGGCGAAGGCGGCTCGATCCCGTTCATGGGCATGCTCGGCGAGAAGTTCCCGGGCGCCCAGTTCATGATCACCGGCGTGCTCGGCCCGCACTCCAACGCCCACGGCCCGAACGAGTTCCTGCACATCCCGATGGGCAAGAAGGTCACCTCGTGCGTGTCCAAGGTGATCAGCGAGCACTACGCGGCAAGCCTGCGTGGCGAGACCAGCGGTTCGCCGGTGGCCGCCGACAGTGGCACCCGCAACGGCGACCACGGCTGCTGCTGATTGCGTCATGCCGTGACGGACGCAGCCTGGCCTTGCTAGGCTGCGTCCATCCTTTTAAGGCGCAGATCGCATGAACGGTTTGTTTGGCAGCACCAGCTGGCTCTACATCATCCTGGTCGGCTTCTTCGTCGGCCTGCTGGGACGCTTCTTCATGCCCGGCAACAACCGCATGGGCTGCCTGCTGACCATCGTGCTGGGCATCATCGGCGCGCTGCTGGCCGGCTGGTTCGGCCAGTACATGGGCTGGTACGCGCCCGGTGAACCGGCCGGCTTCCTCGGCGCGGTCGTGGGCGCGGTCGTCGTGCTGGCGATCCTGCGCCTGTTCAGCGGCCGCCGCTGAGCCGCCACCTCCTTTTTCATTCTGCCCCGACGTTGGCGCGCCCGGCGCGCCCGGATATGCCTGCATGACCGAACCCGCCTCTGATCCCCAGCGCAGCGCACAGCGCCTGCAGTGGGCCCGCACCCAGCTCGACGACGGCAACGCCGTGGTCGAACGCGCCTCGGTCGACGCCGGCATGCGCAGCTACTGGCGCACCACCAGCCAGCGTGGCAGCCACATCGTGATGGACGCCCCACCGGGGCTGGAAGACCCCACGCCGTGGCTGCGCATGCGCGGCCTGCTGCACGATCACGGTCTGCGCGTACCCGCGCTGCTTGCACAGGACCTCGACGCCGGCTTCCTGCTGCTGGAAGACCTGGGCGGCCCGACGCTGGCGAAGATCCTCGACGAACGCAATGCCGACGCGTGGTTCAGCCGCTCCATCGAGCAGCTGCTGCGCCTGCAGGCCATCCCGGTGCCGGCCGATTTCGGTCAGTTCGGCGAAGCGCTGCTGCAGCGTGACGCCGGCCTGTTCGATGAGTGGTTCCTGCAACGTCATCTTGGCCTTGAACTGGACTGCGGCGAGATCGAAGGCCTGCAGCTGGTCCACCGTCGACTGATGGACAACGCGCTGGGCCAGGCGCAACTGATGACCCACCGCGACTACATGCCGCGCAACCTGATGCCGGTGGACGGCGGCCCGGCCGTGCTGGATTTCCAGGACCTGGTGCGTGGACCGATCGCCTACGACGCGGTGAGTCTGTTCAAGGATGCCTTCCTGAGCTGGCCGCTGCAGCGCGTGGACGACTGGCTGGCGCAGTATCACCAGCGCGCGCGTGACGCCGGCCTGCCGGTACCCGACCGTGCCACCTTCCTGCGCGATGCCGACTGGATGGGCATCCAGCGCCACGTGAAGATCCTCGGCCTGTTCTGCCGCCTGCGCTACCGCGATAACAAGGGCCATTACCTGGACGACGCGCCGCGCTTCATCGCTTACCTGGATGAAGTGCTGCCACGCTACCGCGAACTGGCGCCGTTGCAGCAGCTGCTGGAAATGCGGATCAAACCGGCACTGGCCGAATTGGGCGCGCCGATGCGCGTGCTGCGCTGAAGGTCGCGTCGATGAAGGCACTGATTTTCGCCGCCGGGCTGGGCGAGCGCATGCGTCCACTGACCCTGCACACGCCCAAGCCGCTGCTGGCAGTGGCCGGCAAACCACTGATCGTGTGGCACCTGGAGCGGTTGGCTGCGCTGGGCATCCGCGACGTGGTGATCAACACCGCATGGCTCGCCGAGCAGTTCCCGGCCACATTGGGCGATGGCAGCCAATGGGGCCTGCACCTGCATTTCATGCACGAAGGCGATACCCCGCTGGAAACCGGTGGCGGCATTCTCAACGCGTTGCCGGCGCTGGGGGAAGACCCGTTCCTGGTGGTAAACGGGGATATCTGGACCGATTTCGATTTCGCCACGCTGCCGCGTGAACCGGCCGGCGAAGCGCATCTGGTGCTGGTCGACAACCCCGCGCAGCACCCCAACGGTGACTACCGGCTGGACGCGCACGGCGTGCTGCACCACGACCGCGAAGGTCCATGCCTGACCTATGCGGGCATCGGCGTCTATCGTCCGTCGATCGTGGCCGATTGGCGCGCGGTGATCGGCGAGGCACCTGGCAGCGAGCGCGTGCCACCGAAGTTTTCGGTGGTGCCGTTGCAGAAGCATTTCATGGCGCAGGGGCGGATGACGGGGCAGCACCATTGCGGTCGCTGGACCGATGTCGGCACTGTTGCTCGCCTGCGTGCGCTGGACGTTGAGTTGGCGGCGAACGGCTGAGCCCCTCGTGGTTGGACGTCTTCAGAGCAGAAGCCTTGCTTGGCCGGGCGGGATGGGTTCGCGGGGGACGCCGTGAACCCATCCATGGGGGCTTGGCCGCGGCATCCATGCCGCGGACATCCCCGCGAACCCATCCCGCCCGGCCTTTGACAGTTTCCGTGTGCGTCCAGCCACGGAAAAAGAAAGAAAAGCAGAAGCGGGTCGCTTCGCTCACGAAGCGAAAAGCGCATCCACGCATGGCGTGGATCTACGTGTCGACCAAGGTCGACACCCACCAACAGCAGTGCAGAACGCCGTCCCGACAGATCGCGAGAACCTGTCGAAGGCGGGGTGGCTCAGGTTGCGGGGGCGTGAGCGCCATGGATGGCGCGACCGAGGCTACATGGACGTACTTGCGCCGTCCCCCGCAACCTGAGCCACCCCGCCATCCCGCGGATAGCGAGCTTTTGCTGTTGACGTTGACGTTGCCCTGGCTTCGGCGGGTGCAGGGCGCAGCCCTGCCGGACAACACCCCTCAGTAACGAGGACGGCCTTCTTCCAGTACCTGGCGCAGGAACGGCACGGTGATCCGCCGCTTCGCCGCCAGCGATTCGCGATCCAGCCAATCCAGCAGCGTGATCAGCCCACCCAGCTCGCGGCCGGTGTGCGACAGCAGCCACTCGATGGCGGCCTCGTCGATCGCCAGCCCACGGCGCAGCGCGCGCTCGCGCAGCACCGCTGCGCGGCCTTCCTCGTCCAGCGGCTGCAGCAGCACGCGCACGCATTGACCCAGGCGCGACCGCAGATCCGGCAACACCAGGCCCAGTTCGCCGGGCGACTTCTGTGCCGTGTACAGCACCGTCACGTCGGCAGCGCGCGCGCGATTGTGGAAATCAAACAGCGCGATTTCGTCCTCGCGGTTGCCCGCCACCGCATCCAATCCATCCAGCGCCACCAGCTCGCGCTGCTCCAGTCCTTCCAGGGCCACCCGCACCCGGCCAACCACACTGGCCAGCGGCACGTAGGTCGGCAGGCGCCCGGCCTGCTCGGCGCTGGAACACATCGCCAGCGCCTGATGGGTCTTGCCGGTGCCGGCCGCGCCTTCCAGGTAGATCCAATCGTGGCTGGCCCCTACCGCGATGGCACGCAGCTGCGCCAGCGCGCCGTCCGGCGCACCGATGAAGCTCTCCAGGCGCTGGTCCCGCGGGTAATGCAGGGCCAGCGGAAGTTGCGGCACACCAATCACTTCAGTTCCGGACCCTTGTCATTGCCAGGCACGATGATATGGGGCTGGTCGATCACGCCATCAAGCACGATCGCGGGCTTCTCGCCGGCATACAGCTCACTCTGCCGGTAGCGCTGGTGCGCATAGCGCAACAGGACATTGGTCACCGCCGCCACCGGCAGCGCCAGCAGCATGCCCAGGAAGCCGAACAGCTGGCCGCCGGCCATCACCGCGAAGATCACCGCCACCGGGTGCAGGCCGATCTTGTCGCCGACAATGCGCGGAGTCAGCACGTAGCTCTCCAGCAGCTGGCCGACGGTGAACACCACGCCCACCAGGATCAGCAGCTTCAGGTCGAACCCCTGCGCCTGCACCAGCGCGGCCACGATCGCCATCAGGATGCCGGTGGTCGCGCCCAGGTAGGGAATGAAGCTGATCAGGCCGGCGATCAGGCCGATCAACAGGCCCAGCTTGAGCCCGACCAGCGACAGGCCACCGGCGTAGATCACGCCCAATGCCAGCATCACCAGGAACTGCCCGCGGATGAACGCACCGAGCACTTCATTGGATTCGCGCGCCAACGCGGTGATCGTGCCGATCTGGTTGCGCGGAATCACCGATGCCACGCGCTCGACCAGCTTGTCCCAGTCACGCAGGAAGTAGAACGCCAGAATCGGCAGCAGCAACAGGTTGACCACCCAGGTGACCACCGTGAAGCCCGAGCGCGATACGTAGCCCATGAAGGTCGTTGCGAACCCGCCGGCCTGCTGCCAATGGCTGCGCACCCACTCGATCAGGCGGTCCGGGTCCATCCACTGCATCACTTCCAGCCCGGTCTTCTGCTCGAACCAGGGAATGCCCTTCTCCATCAACCAGGCCTGCGCCTGTGGCGCCGCGGCGATCAGCGTGGTGATCTGGCGCTCGATCATCGGCACCAGCACCAGCAACAGCGCGACGATCACCAGCACCATGGCCATGAACACCAGCACCACGCCGGTCATGCGCGAGCGACCGGTGGCCTCGATGCGGTCCACCAGCGGATCGCCCAGCCAGGCCAGCGCCAGCGCCAGCACGAACGGGGTCAGGATCGGTGCCAGCAGCCAGACGATCCAGCCGATCAGGCCCGCCAGCAGGATGTACTTCAGCCGACGCAGGAACTGCGCGATTTCCGCTTCCGGGGACAGGATCATCGCAGGCGGTACTCGTTGCTGACCGGCGCCGGTGCCGGTGCCGGTGCACCGGTCGTATCGTCGATCGGCGTCGGCAAGGCCGGCAGTGTCGCCGACGGCACCAGCACGCCGTTGTCGCCGAGCATGCGGTTGAAGCCGGCCAGGCCGGTGGTCATTTCCAGATTCAGCTCCAGATGGTCGGCGGCCGCGCGCAGCGGGGTGACGTTGCGCACCACCGCCACTTCACGGAGGCCGGCGGCCAGGCGCAGGTAGTCGTCCGCGCTGTTGATGCCGGTCACCACCACGCGGTAGGTGCCCGCCTGGCCGGTGGCCGCACCGGCCTTGGCATAGCGCTTGACCAGCGCGTCGGCAGCGCCATCGGCACCGGCAGCCATCGCGCGCATGGCGTTGGCGTCCTTGCTGGTCCACTTGTTCAGTTCACGGCCGTTGTCGACGAACACCCAGTCCGCCTGCCAGCCGCCATTGGCGCGGTAGAGCTTGCCGATCAGCTGCATCGGCGGCGAGTAGCGCGACGAGGCCCGGGCGACAGCGGCGCTGTCCTGGCGCCAGATGGCACCGGCCAGGGCCTGCTCGGCGGCGCCACCACTGGGCAGGCCGAGCTTGTAGCCGCGCTCGATGGCCCGGCTCAGCAGCGGCCGCGCGGCATTGGCCTGCTGCACGCTGACCAGACGCGGACCGCTGCCGTCATCGACGGCCAGCCACAGCACCGGCTTCGGTCGTGGCTGCGGCCACAGCGGCAGGCCCAGCGCCGACACCAGCCCGTCCACGTCATCCTCGCGGAAGCGCGCGACCAGCAGGGTACGGAAGCTCGGCGCACCGCTGGCGCCCACGCTCTGGTCCTGCTTGTAGTCGTAGCTGGCCACATAGTCCTTGGCATTGCGCAACGCCTGCGCCACGCCGGGGCGCGACATGACGCTGCGATCGCCGGACAATTTGCCCAGTACAACGCTCAACGCGCGGGCAAGTGCACCGTTGCGGTCAGCCTCGGCTTGGCTGTTGACGGGCACTTCGGCCTCGTACGCACCACTGGCAGTGGCAACATCCCCCTCGGTTCGCATGCCGCTCTGGGCCATCGTGGCCACCGGCAGGCACAGCGCAAGGAGCAGGGTCAAAAACAGGCTGCGGCGCATCAGGACATCCATTGGCTCGACGTATCCGGGGGGAATTGTTGCCCGAATACGGCCTTTGCGCCAATGCGGCCTGTTAAAATCGGCGATTCAACCCCTGCCAGCGCCGACGCCCGTGACCAACAGCCCGTCTTCCGCCCCTTCCCCCCTCACCTACCGTGACGCGGGTGTCGACATCGACGCCGGCAACGAGCTGGTCGAGCGGATCAAGCCCCTGGTCAAGCGCAGCTTCCGTCCGGAGGTGATGGGCGGCCTGGGTGGCTTCGGCGCCCTGTTCGACCTGTCCAACAAGTACCGCGAACCGGTGCTGGTGTCGGGTACCGACGGCGTCGGCACCAAGCTGAAGCTGGCCCACCAGCTGAACCGCCACGACACGATCGGCATCGACCTGGTCGCCATGTGCGTGAACGACGTGTTGGTGCAGGGCGCCGAGCCGCTGTTCTTCCTGGACTACTTCGCCACCGGCAAGCTGGACATCGACACTGCTGCGGCAGTCGTGGGCGGCATCGCCAATGGCTGCACCGAGGCCGGCTGCGCGCTGATCGGCGGAGAAACCGCCGAAATGCCCGACATGTACGCGCCGGGTGAGTACGACCTGGCCGGCTTCACCGTCGCGGCCGTCGAAAAGAGCGAACTGAAGGACGGCGCCCATGTCGCCGAAGGCGACGTGCTGATCGGCATCGCCTCGTCCGGCCCGCACTCCAACGGCTACTCGCTGGTCCGTCGCATCTACGACCGCGCCGGCCGCCCGGCCGAGCTGGAACTGGAAGGCGGGGTCAAGCTGGTCGATGCGCTGATGGCCCCCACCCGCCTGTACGTCAAGCCGATCCTGTCGCTGCTGAAGTCGCATGGCGATGCCATCCACGGCATGGCCCACATCACCGGTGGCGGCCTGACCGAGAACATCATCCGCGTGGTGCCCGAAGGCCTCGGCCTGGACATCCAGGCCTCGTCGTGGCCCCTGCCGCCGGTGTTCCAGTGGCTGCAGAAGGAAGGCGCGGTGGCCGACAGCGAAATGTGGCGCACCTTCAACTGCGGCATCGGCTTCGTGCTGATCGTCGCTCCGGACCAGCTGGAGGCCGTGTCCGCTGCGGTCAAGGCGCAGGGCCTGGACCACTGGACGATCGGCCAGGTGGTCACCGCCCAGGGCGGCGAGCGCGTCCACATCGCCTGATCCACTGGACAAAGGAACCCGCATGGACGCACCCCCTCCCTTGTCGACGCCGCCGGCTCCGCCGGTGCTGCCGCCGAACCCGGCCGTGCCGGTGTTCGGTCAGCAGGACGCCACCCAGCTGCGCCAGCTGGCGATCGGCCACTACGTGGTCGCTGGCCTGATGGCGGTGTTCTCGATGATCTTCATCCTGCACATCGTGCTGGGCATCGCCATGCTGTCCGGCTCGCTGCCGATGAAGTCCGGCGGTGAACCGTCTTCGCCGGAAGAACAGCAGTTCGTTGGCTGGCTGTTCACCGTGATGGGCGTCTGCATCGTGCTTGGTGGGCTGACCCTGGCCGGTTTTGTCGCCTATGCCGGCCGCTGCCTGTCGCAGCAGCGCCGCTACCTGTTGTGCATGATCGTGGCCGGGCTGTCCTGCCTGTTCACCCCCATCGGCACCATCCTCGGCGTGTTCACCCTGGTCGTGCTGCTGCGCCCGCAGGTGAAGGCTGCCTTCGCTGGCCAGGCGGGTGTGGCATGAACGATGGACTGAACCCACCGCCGCTGCCCAGGCAGACCCTGGCCGACCTGCAGACCGCCAGCCACCTGCACAACCTGAAGATTCTGTTCTACGCACTGGCAGGCTTCCATTGGCTGGCAGCGCTGGTGTTCCTCGGTTTTGTCGGCATCGTCGCCTTCGAACGCGGCATGGATGACGGCGCCGTGCTGGCGACGGCGTATGGCGCGGTGTCGCTGCTGGCCATCGGGCTGGGCTTCCTGCAGCTGCGCACCGCGCGGCTGCTTGGCCAGCGCAGCAACCTGCCCTGGTGTCGTGGCGCGGCTTGGGCGGCAGTGCTTGCCGGCCCGCTGGGCATGGCGCTGACTGCCTATGCGGTGTATTTCCTGCGCAAACCGGAGATCGCTGCACTGTTCGACCGCGGCGACCACGTCAGCGTCTGAGCTGGCAGGCGCATGTTCCGTCCCTTCTGCTGATCGCTCCGACATGTCCACGCCCGCTGTTCCTACGCTCGCCAGCAACCGCGCCACCCACTCACTGTCAGGACCGAAGAAGGTCGCCCTGGCCGCGGTGTTGTGCATATTCGCGGCAACCTGGATCCATCCGCTGTGGCCGCTCGAGCAGACCCTGCACAGCTCGCTGACCGTGATCGGCCTGCTCGCCCTGTGGTGGGTGAACCGGCGCTGGCAGCTGGACAATGGTGCGTTCATCGCCATCTGCGGCTTCATCGCCATCCACTGTGTGGCCGCGCGCTGGCTGTATTCCAACGTGCCCTATGACGCCTGGCTGCAGTCGCTGCTCGGATGGTCGCCGGATGCAGCCTTTGGCTGGCAGCGCAACCACTTCGATCGCCTGATCCACTTCCTCTATGGCGTCTGCTTCACCCCGGCGTTGCTGCAGCTGGCGCGACAGTCGTGGCCTGCGCTGCGCATCGGCCAGGCATTCACCCTGGCGGTGATGGCAGTGATGTGTTCCAGCCTGGTGTATGAGTGGCTGGAATGGGGCATCGCCCTTGCCCTGTCGCCGGAAGCGGCCGAGGCCTACAACGGCCAGCAGGGCGACATGTGGGACGCGCACGCGGACATGCTGCTGGCGACCGTTGGCAGCCTGTTGCTGTGGCCGCTGGTGCGCCGGAGCGCGGTGCGATGAGCATCTGCCGAATCGCCGTGCTGGCATCCGGCCGCGGCAGCAACCTGCAGGCCATTGTTGACGCCATCGCTGCAGGGCGACTGCAGGCCGAGGTTGTCGGCGTGTTCTCCGACCGCCCCGATGCGACCGCACTGGAGCGGGTGGCAGCGGATCGACGCTGGGCGCATGCGCCGAAGGAATTCAGCGAGCGCGCCGCCTACGAGCGGGCGCTGGGTGATGCGCTGGCTGCATCCGCCCCGGACTGGATCGTCTGTGCCGGCTACATGCGCATCCTCGGCGCCGATTTCGTGCAGCGCTTCAATGGCCGCCTGGTCAACATCCATCCCTCGCTGCTGCCGCTGCACAAGGGCCTGCACACCCATGCACGGGCGCTGGAGGCCGGTGACGTCGAGCACGGCGCCAGCGTCCACCTGGTGGTGCCGGAACTGGATGCCGGCGCGGTGCTGGCGCAGGCGCGGGTTCCGGTGCTTGCCGGCGATGATGCGCAGACCCTGGCCGAACGCGTGCTTGCGGTGGAGCATCCGCTGCTGATCGCGACCCTGGAACTGCTCTGTGCAGGCCGCCTGGCTGAACGGGAAGGCCAGCCGACATTCGACGGTCACCCCCTGTTTAGCCCCTTGGCTCTAGATTCCGCCGGGAACCTGAACCGGTAACGCCCGTGCACACGCCCCGCTGACTGCGGGGCTGGCATTCTGCCCCCTCCTGCGGTTCCTGTCGGCCATGAAGACCACGTCCCTGCTGCGTACAACCCTGCTGCTGCCGCTTGCCGTCCTTGCCTGTGCGGGCTGGGGCCAGGCAACAGCGCCTGCTGCGCCGGCACCTGCCGAGGTGGCGCCGCCGGTGCTGCCTGCACTGGCCTGGGAGCCGCCGCCGCTGCAGCCGTTCAGCGCGACCTACCAGGCGTTCTACAGGAGCAAGGAAGCAGGCGATGCGACCATGCAGGTCACCCACACCGGTGGCAACCAGTGGCGGGTGGACATGCAGGTGGTGGGCCGCCGCGGCTTTGCCAGCGTGCTCGGCCTGAACATCGAGCAGAGCACGGTGTTCGAGGAGCGCAACGGTGTCTATGCGCCACTCAGCCAGAGCACGGTGCGCAAGGGCCTGTTCCTCGGCAAGAAGGCCGTCGGCACCTACAACTGGCAGGCCGGCACCGCGCAGTGGAGTGGCGACGTGGAAAAGAAGCGCGCACAGCCGATTCCGCTGCAGGCCGGCGACCAGAGCGCCCTGCTGATCAACCTGGCGATCATGCGCGATGCCCGCCCTGGCGCGGCCATGCACTATCGCTACGTCGACATGGGCAAGGTGCGCCAGCACGATTACCAGGCCGCGCCGCAGACCGAGAACGTCGAGGTCGGCGACCTGTCCTACAACGCGCTGCGGGTCTATCGGACCAACGGCGGCAACAACGAAACCATTCTCTGGATCGCCAACGGTGTCCCCACCCCGGTGCGCATCCTGCAACGCGAAGACGGCGAAGATCGCGTCGATCTGCGCCTGATCGAATACCAAGGAGTCTGAGCATGAACACCCTGACCCGCCCCCTGACCTGGATCGCCGCTGCCGCACTGTCGGTGGCCAGTCTGCCGGCCATGGCCCTGCAGCCGTTCAAGGCCGACTACCTGGCCAGCTACATGGGCATGCAGGCCAACGGCAGCATGACCCTGGCCAGCGAAGGCAGCAACAAGTGGCGCTACAGCCTGCAGGTGAAGAACCAGCTGGCCGACCTGAGCCAGAGCACGGTGTTCGAGGAAGTGCGCGGGCAGCTGCGCCCGCTCAGCAGCCAGGACCGCTCGGCGTTGCTGGTGAAGAAGCGCAATGTGCAGGCCAACTACAACTGGACCAGCAACCAGGCCACCTGGACCGGCGACATCAAGCCGGACCGCGCCGGTCCGATCGCCTTGAAGGCCGGCGACATGGACGCACTGCTGATCAACCTGGCCATTGCACGTGACCTGGCTGCCGGCAAGCCGCTGACCTATCGCATGGTCGACGAAGGCCGCATCAAGAACATGACTTACCGCGTGGTGGGCAAGGAGTCGGTCACCGTGGGCGGCAAGAGCTACGAGGCCACCAAGGTCTCGCGCGTCGACGGCAACAAGGAGCTGATCGCCTGGATCGTGCCGGAGTTCCCGGTGCCGGCGCGCATGCTGCAGCGTGAAAGCGGTCGCGATGCGCTGGACCTGACCATCAAGGCGATGAACTGACCGACGATCCGCGCCATCCACGCATGGCCCAGTAGATCCACGCCATGCGTGGATGGATGTCCCAGAAAAAACGCCCGCTTTCGCGGGCGTTTTTTTTATTTCTTCGGTTCTTCCGCCGGCGCGAACTCGGTGCGGCAGTCCACCCGGATCTGCTCGCCCGTCGATCGGCGCACGAACGTACGGCAATGGCGGTTGCCGTCCTGGCTGTCGTTCACCGCTACCGCGTAGAACGACTGGATGATCTCGTCACGGGTCACCGTGCCGTCGCCATTCCAGTCCATGTCTTTCTGCTCGATGCCCTTGGTGATGGCGATGTTGGCGTACCAGGCGTAGCCCAGCCACGCCAGCACGATCAGCACCAGCACCAGCAGCGCCTTGCGGCGACGGCTGAATTTGCCGCGCAGGATCATGCGGCCACGCGCCGGATGGTAGCGCCGAGCGAAGACAGCTTCTCTTCGATGTTCTCGTAGCCGCGATCAAGGTGGTAGATGCGATCGATGGTGGTATCGCCATCGGCCATCAGGCCGGCCAGGATCAGCGATGCCGATGCGCGCAGGTCGGTCGCCATCACCGGCGCACCGCTCAGGCGTTCGTGACCGCGCACGATCGCCGTGTGGCCTTCCACCTGCACGTCCGCGCCGAGGCGCAGCAGTTCGTTGACGTGCATGAAACGGTTCTCGAAGATCGTTTCGTTGATCACGCCCACGCCGTCGGCCACGCAGTTGAGCGCCATGAACTGCGCCTGCATGTCGGTCGGGAACGCCGGATACGGCGCGGTGGTCAGGTTGACCGCCCTCGGCCGCTTGCCGTGCATGTCCAGGGTGATGCTGTCTTCGGTGGTCTCGATGGTCGCGCCGGCTTCCACCAGCTTGGCCAGCACGGCGTCCATGGTGTTCGGACGCGCGCGGTTGACGGTCACCTTGCCACCGGTCATCGCTGCGGCCACCAGGAAGGTGCCGGTTTCGATGCGGTCGGGCAGCACTTCATGGCGGCCACCGGACAGGCGCTCGACGCCTTCGATGACCAGGCGGGCGGTGCCCAGGCCTTCGATCTTAGCGCCCAGCGCGATCAGGCAGTGCGCCAGGTCGGTGACTTCCGGTTCCATCGCCGCGTTGTCGAGGATGGTGGTGCCTTCGGCCAGTACGGCAGCCATCAGCACGTTCTCGGTACCGGTCACGCTGACCATGTCGAAGGTGAAGTGGCCCCCCTTCAGGCGCTTGGCGGTTGCCTTGATGAAGCCGTTCTCGACCACGATGTCGGCACCCAGCGCCTGCAGGCCCTTGATGTGCTGGTCGACCGGACGCGAGCCGATCGCGCAGCCACCGGGCAGCGACACTTCGGCCGCGCCGAAGCGGGCCAGCAGCGGGCCCAGAACCAGGATCGAGGCGCGCATGGTCCTGACCAGCTCATACGGCGCCACATGCTGGTTGACCGAGCGCGGGTCGACCACGATCGCGCTGCCGCGCGACAGCGTGCCCTGGTCGATGGTCACTTTCGCGCCCAGTTCGCCCAGCAGCTTCACCGTGGTCACCACGTCATGCAGATGCGGCACGTTGGTGATCTCCACCGGCGCGTCGGCCAGCAGGGTCGCGCACAGGATGGGGAGGACGGCGTTCTTGGCGCCGGAGATGCTTACTTCACCGTGCAGCGCAGCGCCGCCGGTCACAACGATCTTGGCCATGTATTGGGGATCTTCTGCGGTTCAGCCGGCTTCGGCCGGGGTCACGGTTTTCAATGCGAGCGCGTGGATCGCGCCGCCCATCAGGTCGCCCAGAGTGGCATACACCATCCGGTGGCGGGCCAGCGGCATCTTGCCGGCAAAGGCCTCGCTGACCACGGTCGCTTCGAAATGCACGCCATCGTCACCCTGCACGTCGGCGCGGGCGCCGGGCAGGCCGGTTTCGATCAGATTGCGGATGGTGTCGGCGTCCAACGGGCTTTCCTAATAAAATGTGCGTCCATTCTACTTCCGCTGCGTGGCGTCCGCATGGCCGAATCCCTGTTGCCCCCCCGTTCCGCCGACCCTGCCGCCCTGGTTGCCAGTGGCCGGCGCGTGTTCGAGATCGAACGGCAGGCGCTGGACGCCGTGGCCGACCGCCTCGGCGACGCCTTCCAGCAGGCCTGCCGGGCGATCCTGGGCAGCCGCGGCCGGGTGGTCGCCACCGGCATGGGCAAGTCCGGCCATGTCGCGCGCAAGATCGCCGCCACCCTGGCCTCCACCGGCACCCCGGCGTTCTACGTGCATCCGGGCGAGGCCGGCCACGGCGACCTCGGCATGATCACCGAGGACGACGTGGTGCTGGCCCTGTCCTATTCGGGTGAATCGGACGAGCTGCTGATGCTGCTGCCGGTGCTCAAGCGCCAGGGCAATGTGCTGATCGCCATGACCGGCCGCCCGCAGTCGAGCCTGGCCAGCGCCGCCGATTTCCACCTGGATGTGAGCGTGCCGGCCGAAGCCTGCCCGCTGGCGCTGGCGCCCACCTCCAGCACCACCGCCTCGCTGGCGATGGGCGATGCCCTCGCGGTGGCCCTGCTGGACGCGCGCGGCTTCACCGCCGACGATTTCGCCCGCTCGCACCCGGCCGGCAGCCTCGGCCGCCGCCTGCTGCTGCACATCACCGACGTCATGCACACCGGTGAGGACCTGCCCAAGGTCGATGTCGGCGCCAGTCTCAGCGAAGCGCTGATGGAGATGAGCCGCAAGCGCCTGGGCATGACCGCCGTGGTCGACAACCAGGGCGTGCTCATCGGCCTGTTCACCGACGGCGACCTGCGCCGCGCGCTGGACACCGACCTGGACGTGCGCACCGCCAGGATCGCCGATGTGATGACCCGGCAACCGCGCACCATCAGCGCCGACAAGCTGGCGGTGGAGGCTGCCCGGCTGATGGAAACCCACAAGATCACCGGCCTGATCGTGGTCGACAGCCAGGGCCGCGCGGTTGGCGCCCTGAACATTCATGACCTGTTGCGGGCCCGGGTGGTTTAACCGACAGTCCGTAGACCCCATTCAGTCTGTACCAACGAGCCCGCAACCACCGAGTCCGATGCCCTGATGCCCTGGTCCCCCCTGCCCGCCTTCCCCGCCCACCTGCATGCCGTTGCGGCCAATATCCGCCTGGCCTGCTTCGACGTGGACGGCACCCTCACCGACGGTCGGCTGTACTACGACAAGGATGGCAACGAGAGCAAGGCGTACTTCGTGCAGGATGGCCTGGGCCTGAAACTGCTGCAGCAGCACGGTATCCACCCCGTGCTGATCACCGCGCGCAACAGCCAGTCCGCGCTCAAGCGCGGCGCCGACCTGGGCATCGACACCCAGATTGCCGTCGGCGACAAGCTGGCCAGCGTGCAGGCGCTGTGCGCGCAGCACGGCATCGGCCTGGAGCAGGTGGCCTTCATGGGTGACGACCTGCCGGACCTGGCGCCGCTGGGCGCGGTCGGCCTGGCCGTGGCCCCGGCCAATGCCCATCCGTGGATCGCCGAGCGCGTGCACTGGATCACCCGCGCCGACGGCGGCCGTGGTGCCGCGCGCGAGCTGTGCGACGTGCTGCTGGCCGCGCAGGGCCGCCTGGACGCCGTGCTGGCGAGGTTCGGCGCATGAATGCCCCCACCTTGAACTGGCGGATGATCCTCGGCGTGGGCCTGCTGCTGGCGGCCCTGCTGAGCAGCTGGGCCGCGCTGCGCAACCGTGAAAAGGCACCTGTCGTCGAAGGCCAGGACGCCGGTGTGGACTACATCCTGCACGACTTCCAGATCGTCGCCCTGGACGAACACGGCAAGGAATCGACCACCCTGCGTGCGCCCCTGCTGGAACGCCAGCGTGGCGACCAGACGCTCAGCATCACCACCCCACTGTTCGAAATGCCCGACAAGGACGGCAAGCACTGGACGCTGCGCGCCGAGACCGGTTGGCTCAGTGCCAAGGGTGACGAGATGAAGCTGCGGGGCAACGTCGCCGGCGACAGCCCGGCCGATCCCGGCGTGGTCCCGACCACCTTCCGCACCGACCACCTGGACGTGTTCCCGAAGGACAACCGCGCCCGTACCGATGCCCTGGTGACCATGACCCGGCCGGGCATGGAGCAGTCCGGCGTCGGGTTCGAGGTGGATTCGAAGAACAACACGTATCATTTCCTCAGCCAGTCCAAGGGCCGTTACACGCCCAAGCGCTGATTCCGCCGCCCGCCCGCGACGTCTTCCCGACAGGCGCGAAGCAGGCAGCCCCCACCCGCAGCCCCCGGTCCCGCCGGAGGGCCACCACCGGTAGAACGGACCCCGATGAAGATTCCCTTTGCAGCCGTGCTCGCACTCAGTCTTCTTGTCCCCGCTGTCGCCTTTGCCAAGTCGACCGACCGCAATGAAGCGATGAACATTGATTCCGGCGCGCAGTCCGGCACCCTCACCGGTGACGGCAAGACCGTGCTGTCGGGCGGCGTGATCATCACCCAGGGCACGCTGGACCTGCGTTCGTCCGAGGCCGAGATCTACCTCAAGGGCGGCGAAGCCGTGCGTGCGGTGTTCACCGGCAAGCAGGCCAAGATGAAGCAGCAGCTCGACGATGGCACCTGGATGGATGCGGTGGCCGACCGGATCGACTACGACATCACCACCGAGATCATCACCCTGACCGGCAACTACAAGGTCACCAGCGCGCGCGGCACCAATGCCGGCCAGCGCATGGTCTACAACACCCGCAGCGGTGAGATGAACTCCGGCGGCGATGGCAGCCGCGTGCGCACCGTGATTCCGCCGAAGAACAAGACGCCTGCGGCCGCCCCGGCTGCGGCGCCGGCGGGAGGCAAGAAGTAATGCTCGTCGCAACTGGCCTGCGCAAACGCTACAAGCAGCGCGAAGTCGTCAAGGACTTCGGGCTGACCCTGGACGCCGGTGAAGTAGTCGGCCTGCTGGGTCCCAACGGTGCCGGCAAGACCACCTGCTTCTACATGATCGTCGGCCTGGTCGGTGCCGATGCCGGCAGCATCGTGCTGGACGGCAAGGACATCACCGGCGATCCGATGTACACCCGCGCCAAGCAGGGTGTGGGTTACCTGCCGCAGGAGCCGTCGGTGTTCCGCAAGCTGACCGTGGCCGACAACCTGCGCCTGGTGCTGGAACTGCGTGAGGACCTGGATTCGGCTGGCCGCGAGCGTGAACTGAACAGCCTGCTCGACGAACTGCAGCTGGGGCACGTGTCCGAACAGCTTGGTGCCAGCCTGTCCGGTGGTGAACGCCGTCGTTGCGAGATCGCGCGTGCCTTGGCCGCCAAGCCGCGGCTGATCCTGCTCGACGAACCCTTCGCCGGTGTGGACCCGATCTCGGTCGGCGAAATCCAGCGCATCGTCACCCATCTCAAGCAACGCGGCATCGGTGTGCTGATCACCGACCACAACGTGCGCGAGACCTTGGGAATCTGCGACCGCGCGTATATCCTCGCAGAGGGCACCGTACTGGCCCAGGGCTCGCCCGAGGCGATCCTGGACAACGCCGACGTACGCCGCGTCTACCTTGGGGATTCCTTCAAGCTGTAACCGCGGCCGCCGGGCCCTCTCCCTTCCGTTCGGCACAGGCATGAAGACTCGGCTGCAGACATCGTTGGGACAGCAGCTGGTGCTTACGCCCCAGCTGCAGCAGGCGATCAAGCTGCTGCAGATGTCCACGACCGAGCTGGAGCTGGAAATCGCCCAGGCGGTGGAGAGCAATCCACTGCTGGACTGGTCCGACAGCAGCGACGAAGGCGCTGGTGTCGACAAGGACGCCAGCAGCGACGAGGCGGGCGGCGACAATGACGCCCCGCCCGACAACGCTGAAAGCAGTGGCGACGACTGGGCGCCCGCTGAGCTGGACTGGAGCAGTGGCGGCAGCGGCGGTAGTTTCGATGATGACGACGACAACGGCAGTGCTGCCGAACGCGTCGCCGAAACCGAAACCCTGGCCGACCACCTGCTGTGGCAGCTGCACCTGACCCACCTGTCCAACCGCGACCGCAGCATCGGTGCGGCACTGATCGATTCGCTGGAAGACGATGGCTATCTGCGCGAGCCGCTCGCGGCCATCGCCGAAGCGCTGCTGCCGGCGATCCATGCCGGTGAAGACGAAATCCTGACCGTGCTGCACCAGATCCAGCGCTTCGACCCTGTTGGTGTGGCCGCACGCAGCCTCGGCGAATGCCTGCAACTGCAGCTGGACGTGCTGCCTGTCGACACCCCGTGCCTGGCCCTGGCCCGGCAGGTCGCCGCCGGTCCACTGGAACAGCTGCCGCGCAGCGGCGTGACCGGCCTGGCCCAGCAGCTGAAGCAGCCGTTGGCCGAGGTCGAGACCGCCGTGGCCCTGCTGCGCTCGCTGGACCCTCGCCCCGGCACCCAGATCGCTCCGCTCGCCCAGGACACCTACGTGGTGCCGGACGTGGTCGTGTGGCGGCAGAACGGCATCTGGCGCGCCGCGCTGGCCGCCCATGCCGGCCCCAAGCTGGTGATCCACCGCGGATACGAGCAGATGATCCGTCGCTGCGGTGACGCCGATGCCGGTTATCTGCGCGGCCAGCTGCAGGAAGCGCGCTGGCTGCTGAAGGGCCTGCAGGCGCGTGGCGAGACGCTGCTGCGGGTGGTGCGCAGCCTGATCCAGCAGCAGGCGGGCTTCCTTGAATTCGGCGAACAGGCACTGCGCCCGCTGACCCTGCGCGAGATCGCCGGCGAACTGGGCCTGCACGAATCCACCGTGTCGCGCGCGATCGCCCGCAAGCATGTGCGTACGCCACGCGGCACCCTGCCGCTGCGCGCCTTCTTCGCCTCGGGCATCGACACCGACGGTGGTGGCGAAGCGTCCAGCACCGCCATCCAGGCCATGATCCGGCGCCTGATCGATGACGAGAACCCACGCAAGCCGCTTTCTGACGCCAAGCTGGCTGACCTGCTCAAAACATCGGGAATCCCAGTAGCGCGGCGCACCGTGGCGAAGTATCGTGAGGCCATGAACATCTCCGCCTCGCACGAAAGAGTCAGAATCGTTTGACGCGCCGCCGCGCCCGGCGGAGAGGTTCATTGGCACATCCGATCAAAGGAGAAACCCGATGCGCATCGAAACGTTTGGCAAAGATGTCGAAGTCACCCCGGCCCTGCAGTCCTATGTAGAGGAGAAGCTGGCCCGGATCGGCAAACACTTCGACCAGCACTGCGAAGCGCGGGTGACCCTCAAGCTGCAGAAGACCGAGCACCACGTCGATGCCAGCCTCAATATTCCGGGTCAGACCCTGCACGCTGAAGCCAATGCGCAGACCATGTACGCCGCGATCGACCTGCTGGCGGACAAGCTTGACCGCCTGGTGATCAAGCACAAGGAGAAAAAACAGCAGCACGCACCGCTGCCGGTGGGCGACAATGGTGGCTGATCGCCACCGCTCCCCGCAGACATGCCCCTGACTGACCTCCTGGCGGCCGTGCAGACCCAGCTCTGCACGGCCACCGACCGCGACAGCGTCCTGCAGGCCGCGGCCGGATTGCTGGCCTGCCGCCAGGCCAATGCCGAACAGATCTATCTCAACCTGTGCCAGCGCGAAGCGCTGGGCAGTACCGCGATCGGCTACGGCATCGCCATCCCGCATGGTCGTGCGCCGACCCTGGATCGACCCCGAGGCGCGCTGCTGCGTCTGCAGACCCCGGTCGATTTCGGTGGCGACGAGCCGGTGGACCTGGTGTTCGCCATGGCCGTTCCCGCCCACTACACCCATCAACACCTGATGCTGCTGTCCGAGCTGGCCGAGCTGTTTTCCGCGCCCTGCATCCGCCAGGCGCTGCGCGAGGCCGGTGATGCGCGGGAGCTGCGCCAGGCCCTGGACCTGACCCCACCGGCGAGCGCCGCATGAATACCAGCATCACTGCCCGCGAACTGTTCGAACAGCAGCGTGAGCGGCTTGGCCTGCGTTGGGCAGCGGGCAAATCCGGCGAGAAGCGCGAGCTGGAGGCCGGCAATACGGTCTCGCGACGCCCTTCGCTGGCCGGCTATCTCAATGCGATCTATCCCAACAAGGTGCAGATCCTCGGTACCGAGGAACTGTCCTGGCTGGACGCGCTGGAACCACGCCAGCGCTGGGAGACCATCGAAAAGATCATGCAATCGCATCCGCTGGCGCTGGTGCTGACCCGCAACCAGCCCTGCCCGGAAGACCTGCGCGCGGCCGCCGATGAATCCGGCACGCCGCTGTGGCTGTCGCCCAAGCGCGGCCACGAACTGCTCAACCATCTGTCCTACCACCTGGCCCGCACGCTGGCGCCGCGGGTGATCCTGCACGGCGTGTTCATGGAGATCTACTCCATCGGCGTGCTGATCACCGGTGAAGCCGGATCCGGCAAGAGCGAACTGGCCCTGGAGCTGCTCAGCCGCGGTCACCGCCTGGTGGCCGACGACGCCCCCGAGTTCACCCAGATCGCCCCGGACGTGCTCGATGGCACCTGCCCGGAGCTGCTGCAGGACCTGCTGGAAGTGCGCGGCCTGGGTGTGCTCAACGTGCGCGAGATGTTTGGCGACACCGCTGTAAAGAAGAACAAGTACCTTCGGCTGATCGTCCACCTGACCAAGCCGATGACCGAGCCCACCCCCCATGGTTACGAGCGCCTGACCGGCGACTCGGGCACGCGCCATGTGCTGGACCTGGACGTGCCGCTGATCACCCTGCCGGTGATGCCCGGCCGCAACCTGGCCGTTCTGACCGAGGCGGCCACCCGCCTGCACATTCTGCGTACCAAGGGTATCGACCCGGCGGCGATGTTCATCGCCCGCCACAGCAACCTGCTGGAACGGCGAACGCCCTGACCCCCCTGCCCTTCGAAGAGTCCGTCCATGAGCACCGTCAGTCCCACCGCCCCGACCCTGATCATCGTCAGCGGCCTGTCCGGCTCGGGTAAATCCGTCGCCCTGAAGACCTTCGAGGACCAGGACTATTACTGCTCGGACAACCTGCCGATCCAGCTGCTGCCGGACTTCGTGCGCAATGTCCTGAGCCACCACAACGGTGCAGCAGCGCGCCGGCTGGCGGTGGGTATCGATGTACGCGGGCAAAGCGACCTGACCCAGTTGTCCAGCTGGCGGCAGCTGGCCACCGATGCCGGCGTGGACGCCAAGGTGCTGTTTTTCGAGGCCAACGATGAAACGGTACTCAAGCGCTATGCCGACACCCGCCGCCGGCACCCGCTGAGCCAGCTGGGCCTGTCGCTGCCGGAAGCGATCGCCCGCGAGCGCGAACTGATCGCGCCGCTGCGCCGCGAAGCCGATGCGGTGATCGATACCAGTGCGTTGAACGTGCATCAGCTGCGGCGCCGCATCATCACCGAATTCGCGATGGGCCATGCCACGCGCCTGTCGCTGCTGTTCGAATCGTTCGCCTACAAGCGCGGCGTGCCGGCCGAGGCCGACTTCGTGTTCGACGCGCGCGTGCTGCCCAACCCGCACTGGGATCCGGAACTGCGGGCGCTGAGCGGTCGCGAGCCCGGCGTGCGCGACTACCTGGAAGCGCAGCCGGATGTGCAGCGCTACCTGGCGCAGCTGATGGATTTCCTGGATACCTGGCTGCCCAAGCTGGGTGATGGCACCCGCAGCTATGTGACGGTGGCCTTCGGTTGTACCGGTGGCAAGCACCGCTCGGTGTTCCTGGCCGAACGCCTGGCGCGCCATGCACGTGAGATGGGCTGGGAAGACGTGGCGACCTATCACCGCGAACAGGATTGAGGGGTGGTCGGCCGGGCTGCGCCCGGCACCCGCAGAAACCACGGCAACGTCAACGGCAAACGCCTGCATTCCCCGGGGTGGCGGGGCAGGTCAGCAAGCGGGGGACGCTGCAAGTACGTCCATGTAAGCTCGGTCGCCGCATCCATGCGGCTCACGCCCCCGCTTCCTGACCCGCCCCGCCTTCGACAGGTTCCCGCGATCTGTCGGGACGGCGTTCTCTGCTGCTGTTGGTAGGTGTCGACCTTGGTCGACACAGTAGATCCACGCCATGCGTGGATGAATCTCTGTCGGGTATCGAAAAACGGATGGGGTCGGATCCCTTTTTCAACGAAAAAGGGCTCCGACCCGAGCAACACTGAATACGGGACACAGTGCCCCTCTCCTGCTGCTATCGCCAATTCACCTTGACCTGTTAACGTGCAGTAATGACCTGTGGCATTCTCCTCGTAACACATCCTGGGGTCGGGATCGCCCTGCTCGACGTGGCGACCCGGCTTCTGCGGCAGTTGCCGTTGAAAACCGAAGCTTTCGAAGTACCGTTCGACGCAGACCTGGATGCTCTGCTCCCGCTCGCCTCGGCCGCTCTGCGGCGGGTCGATGGGGGTGAGGGCGTGCTGATCCTGACCGACCTGTACGGCGCCAGCCCCGCCAACCTTGCCGGGCAGCTGGCACGGTTGGGGACCCCGGTTCGCCGGGTGTCGGCGCTGAGTCTGCCGATGTTGCTGCGGGTGATGAATTATCCGGAACAGGGACTGGATCAACTGCCTGCCACTGCGGCGGCGGGCACCCGTAATGGAGCGATAGTCGACGATGCTTGAACGAGAACTCACTGTGAGCAACCGCCTGGGCCTGCATGCCCGGGCCACCGCCAAGCTGGTGCAGACCCTGGCGCCGTTCCGCTGCAACGTGACCATGGCCGCCAAGGGCCGTGAGATCAACGCCAAGAGCATCATGGGCGTAATGCTGCTGGCGGCAGGGCAAGGCACGCCGGTCACCATCCGCATCAACGGCGAAGACGAAGTCGCGGCGATGGACGCGGTGGTCGACCTGTTCGAGCGCCGCTTCGACGAGGACAACTGAGCGTGCCGCGCGCGCGCGCCGGCCAAGCCCCCACCGGCCAACGGCCGGTACAGCTGCTGGCCGGGCACGGCGCCGCCCGCGGTACTGCGATGGGCCGCGCCCGCGTGCGCCTGCCGCATGCACTGGAAGTAGCCGAACAGCGCGTCACCCCTTCCCAGATTGAATCCGAGCTGGCACGCCTGCACCGCGCCGTGGACGCGGCGCGCACGGAAATGCACGAGCTGCGCCAGCGCCTGCATGGTGCGCTGAACCAGGAAGTGGGCGAATTCCTCGACCTGCATGCACTGCTGCTGGACGATCCCGAACTGCTGTTCGGCCTGGACGAACTGATCCGCAGTGGTCCCTACAGCGCCGGCTATGCATTGCGCCTGCAGCGCGACCGCTTGGCCAAAGTCTTCGATGGCATGGACGATGCCTACCTGAAGAGCCGCATGGACGATCTCGATCATGTGATCGGGCGCATCCATGCCTTCCTGCAGCCCGAGCGCCCGGCAGCGGTAAAGGGCCTGGCCGGTGAAATCCTGGTCTGCGACAACATCGCCCCTTCCGAGCTGGCCCAGCTGCAGTCGCACGGTGTGGTCGGCATCGTCACCACTGCTGGCAGCGCGCTTTCGCACAGTGCGATCCTCGCCCGCAGCCTGCACCTGCCGTTGATCGTCAACGTGCCGCAGCTGCTGAGCAAGGTGATCGACGGCGACGTGCTGATCATCGATGGCGCCGACGGCAGCATCACCGTCAACCCGCAGGCCGACAACCTGCGTGACTACCGCGCACGCCTGAAGGAGCACGCGCGCGAGCAGCGCGAGCTCGGCCGCCTGCGCAGCAAGCCCAGCCGTACCCGCGACCAGGTCGACATCGCCCTGCTGGCCAATGCCGAATCGCTGGAGGATGTGACCCAGGCGCATGCGCTGGGCGCCCACGGCCTGGGCCTGTATCGCACCGAATTCCTGTTCCTGCAGCGCAACGAACTGCCGGACGAAGAAGAGCAGTTCCAGACCTACCGCGATGCGGCACTGGGCATGAGTGGCCGCCCGGTGACCATCCGTACCCTCGACCTGGGTGCGGACAAGGCCGACCGCACCGGCCTGACCCTGAGCAACGAGGAAAACCCGGCGTTGGGCCTGCGCGGCGTGCGCCTGTCACTGGCCCGACCCAAGGTGGCCGACACCCAGATGCGCGCGATCCTGCGTGCCTCGGCCTACGGCAAGCTGCGCGTGCTGGTGCCCATGGTCAGCACCCGCGACGAACTGCTGGCGGTACGCCGGCGCATGCTCAAGCTGACCGAGCAGCTGCGCGTCGAGGGCCACATGGTGGCCGAGCATGTGCCACTGGGCGCGATGATCGAAGTGCCCGCCGCCGCGCTGGCGCTGGAGAGTTTCATCGACCTGGTAGACTTCCTGTCGATCGGCACCAACGATCTGGTGCAGTACCTGCTGGCCGCCGACCGCAACAACGAAGCACTGGGCGAACTGTATTCGCCGCTGCACCCGGCCGTGCTGCGCCTGCTGCAGATGGTGATCGAAACCGGCGCGCGTCATCGTATTCCGGTGGCGGTCTGCGGCGAAATCGCGGGCGACGCACGGATGACCCCGCTGCTGCTGGCGCTGGGGCTGACCGAGTTCAGCCTGCACCCGGGCACCTTGCTGGAAGTTCGCCGGGCTGTCCGTGATGCCGACCTGGGTGCCCTGCGCGCCCGCGCACCGAAGCTGCTGGGCATGCGTGACCGCCGCGGCATCGAGCGCTGGCTGGCGTTGGTGGCGGACGCGTCCTGATTCCCGCGCTACGCGCTCGCCGGGCACGGCCCGGCGGAATGTGTGGACCCCGCAGGCCGCCATGCCCGGCGGCTATGCGCTGAAACATCCCCTTGCGATAATGACGCGCTGAACACCCCTGTTGCCGCATCCTTGCAAGGATCGCGGCTTTTCTTATCCCCGCGGGAGCTGCGATGGCTGAGGCTGTACGCCACGACAAGACTGCGCGCCAGTTGCGGATGCTGTCCGATGCACTGGACAGCGGTCGGCTGGGCCCGGTACGCCGTCTGGTCAATACCCTGGCGCCGGCCGAGATCGGCAACCTGCTCGAATCGCTGCCTCCGGGCAAGCGCGAGATCGTCTGGGGCCTGGTCGATCCGGAGGACGACGGCGAGGTGCTGGTCCACGTCGGCGACGACGTGCGCGAGAGCCTGCTCGCGGACATGGACCCGGACGAGATCATCGCCGCGGTCGAAGACCTGGACATCGACGATCTGGCCGATCTGGTCGAAGACCTGCCGGACACGGTCATCGACGAAGTCCTCAAGTCGATGGACCGCGAGAACCGCGAGCGCCTGGAGCAGGTGCTGTCCTACCCCGAGGACAGCGCCGGCCGCCTGATGAACCCGGACGTGGTGACGGTGCGCGCCGACGTCAACGTCGATGTGGTGCTGCGCTACCTGCGCCTGCGCGGCGAGCTGCCCGACCACACCGATCACCTGTTCGTGGTCAGCCGCCGTCATCAGTACCTGGGCCGCGTGTCGCTGGCCTCGCTGGTGACCCATGAAGACACCACGCCGATCAACCGCCTGATCGACGATGAGCAGCCCGCCATCGATGTCGGCGAAAGCGACCAGGAAGTGGCGCGGCAGTTCTCCGACCATGACTGGATCTCCGCGCCGGTGGTGGATGACAACAACATCCTGATCGGCCGCATCACCATCGATGACGTGGTCGACATCATCCGTGGCCAGGCCGAGCACCAGGCGCTGGGCGCCGCCGGCCTGGATGAGGACGAGGATCTGTTCAGCCCGGTCTGGCGCGCGATGCGACGCCGCCTGATGTGGCTGTCGGTGAACCTGTGTACGGCCTTCCTGGCCTCCAGCGTGGTCGGCCACTTCGAAGGCACCATCGACAAGCTGGTCGCACTGGCCGTGCTGATGCCGATCGTCGCCGGGCTCGGCGGCAATGCGGGCACCCAGGTGCTGGCACTGATGGTGCGCGGCCTGGCGTTGGGCCAGGTCGGCAGTTCCAACGCACGCACGCTGCTGTGGAAGGAAGTGCGGGTCGCCCTGCTCAATGGCGTGGTGCTCGGCTCGGTGCTGGGCCTGATCGTGCTCGCCTGGTTCCACTCGCCCGGACTCTCGGCGGTGATCGCCATCGCGCTGACCTGCAACCTGTTGTTCGCGGCACTGGCCGGCGTGCTGGTGCCCCTGGGCCTGAAGCGCTTCGGCTTCGATCCGGCGCTGGCCAGCGGCATCTTCCTGACCGCAGTGACCGACTCGATGGGCTTCTTCACCTTCCTCGGCCTGGCCACCATGGTCCTGCTGCACTGACTGGAACTGCCATGGCAACGACGATCGAAAACTACTTTGCACCGGGTTGGCGCGACCAGCCTCACACCTGCGCGGCCTGCGAGTGGAAAGGCAGTTCACGGGCAATGGTGATGGAGCTGGACGAGGACGCCACCGAGTACGTGTGCCCGGTCTGCGAGAACCCGTTGCTGGTGGTGCTGCATCCGGACATGGCGCAGGTGCAGGCCGCAGCCGCAGGCGGCAATGCCGAAGCACAGGAGCAGCTGCAGATCATCGCCAGCTTCCCGCGCCCGCAGTGATGCGGCGCACGATGCCGGGCCGACCGCAGCGCACTACCATCGAAGCGACCTCGCCCTCTTGGGAATCGCCATGCTTCGATCGTTCTCGCGCTGGCTGCCGCTGCTGGCCCTGCTGATCATGACCGGGTGCGCCAGTACGCCGCCCGGTGCGCGCGGCCACTTCGAGGCACGTGCAGTGAAGGTGGACGGCGAAACCGCCTACTACCAGGTGTTCATTCCAGCCGCTGCCGCGCGCGCGGCAGGGCCGCTGCCGGTGGTGCTGTTCCTGCACGGCTCCGGCGAGCGCGGCGGCGATGGCGTGAAGCAGACCAACGCCGGCCTGGGTCCTTACCTGCGCCGTCACGCCGCCGACTTCCCGGCACTGGCGGTGTTTCCGCAGGTACCCGGCCGAGAAGAATGGAGCGGCCGCAACAACCGTGTGGCGATCGCCGCACTGGACGCCACGATTGCAGAATTCGGCGCCGACCCGGCACGGCAGTACCTGACCGGGATGTCGATGGGCGGCTACGGCAGCTGGAACATCGCCCTGGACGACCCGCAGCGCTTTGCCGCGATCGTGCCGGTCTGCGGTGCGGTTCTGGCGCCGCGTGCGGTTCGTCCTACCCTGTTCGTTGAGCAGGTGGCGAACGAAGCGGATCCCTATGCAGTGATCGCGCAACGGTTGCAGCGCACCCCGATCTGGATCTTCCACGGCGCGCTGGATGATGTGGTGCCGCCGGATGACGACCGCCGGCTGCATGCCGCCTTCCAGACCGCCGGCGCGCGTGATGTGCGCTATACCGAGTACGCGGAAGGCAACCACAATGCCTGGGACGCGACCTACGCCGACGCGGCGATGTGGGCGTGGCTGTTCAAGCAGAAGCGCTGAGCGCCTGTTCTGGTAGATGCCAACCTTGGTTGGCACTGCTCTGGTAGATGCCAACCTTGGTTGGCACTGCTCTGGTAGATGCCAACCTTGGTTGGCACTGGCCTACCCAAGATCAAGCCATTCCCCGATGTTCGTCGCAGGCATGTCCGCCCAAGCTTGCGCCATGCAAAACGTCCGTCTCCTGCTCGGCCGTCGCTCCAACGTCGGCCTCAGCTACCTCCTCACTACCGTCGTGGATCGCCGCGCGCCCCTGTTCGCCAACGACGCTGCCGCAGCCCAGGCAATCCAGGAATTCCAGAGGCTCGATCAGGAAGGCTTCACCCGCTCGATCGCCTACGTGGTCATGCCCGATCACATTCACTGGCTGGTCGAATTGCGTGCGGGAACCCTGGAAACCGTCATGAAGCGCTTCAAATCGCGCACGGCGCAGCAGGCAAACCGGTTATTGGGAAGGGTCGGGCGTTTCTGGCAGGCCTGCTACCACGATCATGCGATCCGCTCGGACGAATCGTTGTACCGGCATGCGCTGTACCTGATGGGAAATCCGATCAGGGCGGGTCTGGCGACGCAGTTGGGGCAGTATCGGCACGCATGGTGCGAGTGGGAGCTTGAGGCCTTGGGTGATCGGCCGGAGGTATTCAGCACGGACGGATAGGGCCAACCAAGGTTGGCATCTACCAGAGCGGGGTCAGTGCCAACCAAGGTTGGCGCCCACCGGCAATCAACCCAACAGGGTTTCCAGCACGGCCATGCGTACGGCGACGCCGTTGGCGACCTGGCGCAGCACCCACGACTGCGGGCCGTCGGCCACGTCGTCAGTCACTTCCACGCCGCGGTTGATCGGGCCCGGGTGCAGCACGGCTGCGTCCTTGCCGGCGCGGGCCAGGCGTGCGGTGTTCAGCCCATACTGCGCGTGATACTGCTCCAGCGACGGCACCAGCCCTTCTTCCATGCGCTCGCGCTGCAGGCGCAGCATCATCAGCGCGTCGACGCCTTCCAGCATCGCATCGAAATCATCACCGACCACGCAGCCCTTCAGGGTGTCGTCGTCCGGCAGCAGCGACTGCGGGCCACACACGCGGATCTCGCCCACGCCCAGCGTACGCAGCGCATGCAGGTCGGTGCGGGCCACGCGCGAGTGCTTGACGTCGCCGACGATCACCACCTTCATCTTCGAGAAGTCCGGGCCCTTGGCCTGGCGCAGGGTCAGCATGTCCAGCAGGCCTTGGGTCGGGTGCGAGCTGCGGCCGTCGCCGGCATTGATCAGCGCGGTGCCCTCGCCCGCCACGGCGGCCAGCGCGGCCACGGCGCCGTCATCCGGGTGGCGTACGACGAAACCACGCACGCCCATCGCTTCCAGGTTCTTCAGCGTGTCGCAGGCGGTTTCGCCCTTGCGCGTTGACGAAGTGGAGGCGTCGAAGTTCAGCACGTCCGCCCCCAGCCGCTGCGCCGCCAGATGGAACGAACTGCGGGTACGGGTGGAGGGTTCGAAGAACAAGGTGCACACCGCCGATCCGCCCAGCACGTGGCGCTTGTTGCCGACACGGCCGACCGCGGCATCGCGGATCTGGCCGGCGCGGTCGAGCAGTTGCACCAGGGTGTCGCGGGGAAGACCTTCAAGCGTCAACAGGTGGCGCAGGCGGCCGGAGTCATCGAGTTGCTGAGCGGTCATGGCGGGGTTCGTATCGTCAGGGAATGGGAATGGCGTCGTCCGGCGACGACAACCAGCGGTCGATGATCACCGCCGCGGCCACGGCATCGAGGGCGGCCGCGTCGCGGCGGCGCTTGCGCCCTTCGGCGCGCTCGACGGCGAAGCGGCGGGCAGCCTCGACCGAGCTGGAACGCTCGTCGATCATCACCACCGGCAGTTTGAAACGCTCCCGCAGCTGGCGGGCAAAGCCCTGCGCGCGCTTGCGGTTGGGCTGGTCCTGGCCGTCCAGGGTCAGCGGATCGCCGACCACCAGGCCATCGGGCTTCCATTCCTTGAGCAGGCGTTCGATCGCCGCCCAGTCGGGACCATTGCCGTGCACATCGACCACGGCCACCGCGCGCGCATGCGCGGCGAACGCACTGCCGATCGCCACGCCGATCCGGCGCGAGCCGACGTCGAAACCGAGTACGGTGCCATCGCGACGGATGAGGGCCGGCTCAGACATGGCCGCTGTAATCGGTCAGCCGGAACAGATCGACGCCAATGCGCGAGGCGGCGCCCTGCCAGCGCTGTTCCAGCGGCAGCTGGAACACCAGCTCGGCGTCGGCCGGCACGGTCAGCCAGCTGTTCTCGGACAGTTCGCTTTCCAGCTGGCCGGCACTCCAGCCCGCGCAGCCCAGGGTGACCACGGCATTGGCCGGGCCTTCGCCGCGCGCCATCGCCTCGAGGATGTCGCGCGAGGTGGTCAGGTACAGACCATCCCCCACGACCAGACTGGAATCCCACGCACGCGCATCGTCATGGATGACGAAACCACGTTCGGGATGCACCGGCCCGCCATTGAGCACCGGACGCGCCTGCAGGACGCCATCGACGGTGGCGATGTCCATCTGTGCAAGCACTTCACCCAGGGTGTACTCGGAAGGCTGGTTGACCAGCACCCCCATTGCCCCGTTCTCGTCGTGCTGGCAGATCAGCGCAACGGTGCGGGCGAAGGTGGCGTCGATCAGCGACGGCAGCGCCACGAGCAGGTGATTGGCGAGGGAAGTCGGCGTTACTGGCATGGGCGTCATTCTAACCGCTGCGGCAGGATGCGGGCGCGAAGGGATGGGCTAGGATGGCGCTCTTGCAAGGAGGTCGACCCGATGCAGCAGGACGCAACGCTGTCATGGCCCGCCCGCAGCATGATCGTGTTGATCGCATTGCTGCAGGGGCTGATGCTTTTCGCCGCCCAGGAACTGGCCGACCAATGGCCGTTCCGGGACATCGGCTGGCGCTACTGCTGGTATGCCTGGGTCCTGACCGTGCCCACCGCAGTGGCGTTGACGCTGGTCGATCTGAAGGCGTGGCGCCTGTGGCTGCACGCCGGGCTGGCCTCGCTGCTGGTGCTTGCGCTGGCCGCCTGGGCCGCCTGGAACCTGAGCGGAGAAACCGCGCTGTATGCGGCCGGGCTGCAGGTTCCGCTCTCGGTCTGCCTGGCGGTTGCCACGTTCATTGCCCTACCGTGGTGGCAGTTCCGCCTGCACGCCGGTCATTGGCGGGCCGACTACGGCGCACTGTTCGAACGTGCCTGGCAGAACGGCCTCACCCTGGTGCTGGCGGCGGTGTTCACCGGCTTGACCTGGCTGCTGCTGTGGTTGTGGGCAGCGCTGTTCCGGATGGTCAAGGTCGACTTCTTCCACGAGCTGTTCGGCAGCGATGCCTTCATCGCCCTGGCCACCGGCATGCTGGCAGGTTTCGGCGTGCTGATCGGGCGCACCCAGCATCGCGCGATGCAGATCACCCGCCAGGTGCTGTTCGCGATCTGCCGCGGCCTGCTGCCGTTGCTGTCGTTCATCGCGGTGCTGTTCGTGCTGTCGCTGCCGTTCACCGGGCTGGCGCCGTTGTGGGCCACGCGCTCGGCCGCCAGCCTGCTGCTGGTGCTGGCGGTGCTGCTGATCAGCCTGGCCAACGCGGTCTACCAGCACGACGACGGCACCCCGCCCTACCCGGCCTGGTTGCGCCGGCTGGTCGAGGCCAGCCTGCTGGCATTGCCGATCTACGCCGGCCTGGCGTTGTACGCGATGACCCTGCGGGTCAGCCAATATGGCTGGACCCTCTCGCGCTTCTGGGGCTTCGCGGTTGCGGTGCTGATCGCCGGCTATGCCATCGGCTACGCCTTCGCCGCACTGCGCCGGCAGGGGCGTTGGCTGCATCGGCTTGAGCCGGTCAACCGCTGGATGTGCTGGACCGTGCTGGCCACCGCACTGCTGGCCATCTCCCCGGTGATCGACCCGGTGCGCATCACCCTGGCCAGCCAGATGAAGCGCCTGCGCGCCGATCCGGCGTTGATGACCGCGGACGCTGCAAACCAGCTGCGTTTCGAGCTGGGCCGCCGTGGCGTGCAGGCGCTGCGCACGCTGCAGAAGGCGCCGTCGTTGGCGGCCGACACCCGCGCCTCCAGCATTATCGTGCAGGCATTGGCCCGGCAGAAACGCGAGTCGCGCTGGGACAACGACATCGACGATGGCGTGCGCGACCTGGCCGGCCTGAAGGCACGGATCGTGCTGGCCAAGGGCACCGCATCGCCAGCCGATGACTGGTGGCAGGCAGTACTGGATCGGCGCTTGAGCGCGGGCGATTGCCTGGACGCCGACAAGATCGGCGACAAGCGCTGTGTCGCCCTGCGTCGTGACCTGGACGGCGATGGCGAAGATGAAGTGCTGCTGTGCATGACCAGTCTGTACAGCGGCCCGCGCTGCCAGCTGCACGTGCGTGAACCGGCTGGCTGGAGAAAGGAAGGTGATGTTTCCTTCCAGGACGTTGACCAGCGCACTTCGGACGAGGCCCCACAGGCCCTGCGCGATGGCCGCCTGACCGTGCAGCCGCCACGCTGGCCGACGCTGCTGCTTGACGGCGCGGCGGGCCAGCTGGAGATTGATCGCAGCAAAGACCGCGCGGAGGCGGCCACACCATGAGCGGATACTGCCGCATCGCCCCGGGCCATCCGGTGCACGAGTACTACCACGCCAACGAATATGGCTTCCCGCAGCGCGATGAGCGCGAGCTGTTCGAGCGCCTGCTGCTGGAGATCAACCAGGCCGGCCTGAGCTGGGAAACCATCCTGAAGAAGCGCGAGGGATTCCGCGCGGCCTATGACGCCTTCGACGTCGATCGCGTCGCCGCCTATGCCGAGCAGGACATCGAGCGCCTGCTGTCGGACCCGGGCATCATCCGCAACCGATTGAAGGTGCTGGCGGCGATCCACAACGCGCAGGTGATCCAGCAGCTGCGCCAGAGCCACGGCAGCTTCGCCGCGTGGCTGGACGCGCACCACCCGCGCAGCAAAGCCGACTGGGTGAAGCTGTTCAAGAAAACGTTCCGCTTCACCGGCGGCGAGATCACCGGCGAGTTCCTGATGAGCCTGGGCTACCTGCCGGGCGCACATGCCGAGGACTGCCCGGTGCACGCCAAGCTGCTGAAGCTGGCGCCACCGTGGGTGCAGGCCTCCACCCCGTAGTGACGGCCGCTGGCCGGCATTGCCGGTGAGCCATCAGACGCCCATGTAGCGGCCCGGGCGGTGGTTGAACATCAGCACCAGGCTGAGCACCACCGCACCGATGGCCGAGTACATCACCTTCGACGGCGACAGCACGAAGAACGCGGCCACCATCAGGCACGCATCGAAGGACATCTGCACCTTGCCGGCGCTCCAGCCACGGGTGCGCTGCAGGTACACCGCCAGGATGCCGATGCCGCCGAGGCTGGCGCGGTGGCGGATGAAGAACAGGATGCCCAGGCCGGACAGCGCACCACCGACCAGCGCCGAGTACAACGGCGCGATATGCGAGAAGTCGGCCCAGCGCGGCAGGATGTCGGTCAGCAGGCCGCAGGCGGTGACCGCAGCGAATGTCTTCAGGGTGAATTCCCAGCCCATGCGGCGCACGGCCACCCAGTAGAACGGCAGATTGACCAGCACGAACACCAGGCCGAAGTTCCAGCCCATGGCGTAGTGCAGCAGGAAGGCCATGCCGGCCATGCCGCCGATCATCAGCCCGCCCTTGGCGAAGATGGCCAGGCCCAGCGAGGCCACCAGCATCGCCAGCACCATGCCCTGCACGTCCTCGGCGACCGAGTGGCGCAGTGCCTTCTCATCGGCGGGGGTGCCGGCAACATCGGGCGGCGGGGTCAGCGGGCCAGCGGTGACCAGGTGGCCGTCAGCGTCGTCGCACGGCGCCGGGCCATGGGATTGGAGGGACATACAGGTGGGGGCACTACGGGTGGGGAGCGGTATTAGACACGATCTGCA